>JAABRH010000065.1 GCA_011391015.1 Sulfurovum sp. | reverse complement strand
AAGCCTGTGGAGTACCAATGCGTCTATTCTCTCCTGAGAACAGATCACGGTACTGTGAAGCAGGAAGCCCAATTCTCTTTAGGGGTTGGGTGGTTCACACCCCCTTTTTATCAACTTTTGTGTAGAATACCTTTCTACAATTATGGATAAAAAGGTACATACTATGAGCGGATATATGATATTTTCTGGTACATCAAACCCTGAACTTGCTGAGGAGATAGCAACCTATCTTCAGATGCCTCTTTCTCTTGCGAAGATCAACCGCTTTTCAGACCGTGAAATCAATGTACAGATTGCAGAGAGTGTACGCGGTAAAGATGTCTTTATTATTCAGCCTACCTCTGCGCCCGTCAACAGTAATCTTATGGAATTGCTCATTATGACCGATGCTCTCAAGCGTTCTTCTGCCAAGTCAATTACTGCTGTTGTACCGTATTACGGCTATGCAAGACAAGATAGAAAAGCGGCGCCAAGAGTACCTATCACTGCAAAACTTGTTGCCAATCTCATGGAAACTGCCGGAATTACCAGAGTGGTAACGGTTGATCTTCATGCTTCACAGATACAGGGATTTTTTGACATTCCTGTGGACAATCTCTATGGCGCAATCTTGTTTATGGATTATATCAGAGCCAAAAAGTTAGCCAATCCTGTGATCGCTTCTCCGGATATCGGCGGTGTCGCAAGAGCGCGGTATTTTGCAGATAGACTGGGGCTTGATATGGTTATCGTCGATAAAAGACGTGAAAAAGCCAATGAAAGTGAAGTGATGAACGTCATCGGCTCTGTTGACGGCAAAGATGTAATTTTGATCGATGATATGGTGGACACCGCTGGAACGATGGTCAAAGCCGCTAGCGCTCTCAAAAAACTGGGAGCCACATCGGTCATGGCATGCTGTACACATCCTGTTCTCTCAGGCCCGGCGTATGAGCGCATCGAAGAGGGCGAACTTGATGAACTGGTCGTTGCCAATACCATCCCCATGACCAAACCAAGCAAAAAGATCAAAATGCTTTCTACTGCGCCCATGCTGGGTGAAGTGATACGAAGAGTACATAACAATGAGAGTGTCAACTCGCTATTTGAAACGAATTAATATAAACAAGATAAACTAAGGAACGTAATGTCCAACCCTATACCACAATCACGCATACGCAATTTTTCAATCATCGCACACATTGACCACGGCAAATCCACTTTGGCAGACCGTATCATCCAAGAGTGCGGTGCTGTGACGGAGCGACAAATGTCTGCGCAAGTCATGGACACGATGGATATCGAGAAAGAGCGTGGTATTACGATTAAAGCGCAGTCTGTACGTCTTGACTACGTCAAAGACGGTGAGCATTACATCCTCAATCTCATCGACACTCCGGGGCATGTCGATTTTTCTTATGAAGTGAGCCGTTCTTTGGCTTCCTCTGAAGGTGCACTGCTCATCGTTGATGCAGCCCAAGGGGTTGAGGCACAAACCATCGCCAATGTGTACATCGCGATGGAAAATAATCTTGAACTTTTACCCGTAGTTAACAAGATAGACCTCCCCGCTGCAGACCCAGACAGAGTGCTGGCTGAACTTGAAGAAGCCATCGGCATCGATGCCACAGAACACAATCTGGTCTCTGCTAAAACAGGTGTGGGCGTCAAAGATCTCATCGATGCCATCGTAGACCGCATCCCTGCGCCAAAGGGAAAAGAAGACGCACCGGCAAAAGCACTCATTTATGATTCATGGTTTGACAACTATATGGGGGCTTTGGCACTGGTGCGTGTCTTTGAAGGCAGTATTAAAAAAGGGCAGATAGTCAAGATCATGGGCACCAAAGATGACCATCAGGTACTGCGTATGATGTACCCCAATCCTATCGCCACCATCGATACTGATGAGATACGCACAGGAGAGATAGGCATCGTGGTGATGGGACTCAAAACCGTGGACAGCATCAAGGTAGGTGATACCGTCACTGACTCTAAGAACCCCACTGCAGAACCTATCCATGGTTTTGAACCGGCTAAACCTTTTGTTTTTGCGGGTATCTACCCCATAGAGACAGACCGTTTTGAAGATTTGCGTGATGCGCTCAATAAACTTAAGCTCAATGACTCTTCGCTGAGTTTTGAGCCTGAGAGTTCTATGGCATTGGGTTCTGGTTTTAGAACAGGGTTTCTGGGTATGCTTCACATGGAAGTGGTTAAAGAACGTTTGGAGCGTGAGTTCAACCTTGAACTTATCGCCACTGCACCGACGGTTGTCTACAGAGTCAAGCAAACCAACGGTGAGGAGCTAGTCATCCGAAACCCAAGCGAACTACCTGAACCGCAAAAGATAGCCAGTATTTACGAGCCGTATGTCAAAGCGACCATCTTAACACCCCAAGAGTACGTGGGAAATCTCATTAAACTCCTCAATGACCGTCGCGGTATTCAGATTAAGATGGATTATCTTAATGAAACCCGTGTTTTGTTGGAGTATGACATCCCGATGAACGAAATCGTGATGGATTTTTATGATAAGTTAAAATCGATGACCAAAGGCTATGCCAGTTTTGACTATGAACCGACAGGATTTAGAGAAGGTAGGTTGGTCAAACTGGACATTCGTGTTGCGGGTGATGTGGTGGATTCACTCTCTATCATCGTGCCTGAAGAAAAAGCACGTACCAGAGGGCTTGCTTTTGTGGCACAGCTTAAAGAGCTTATCCCCAGACAACTCTTTGAAGTTGCCATACAAGCGAGTATCGGCAACAACGTCATCGCACGAAGCAACGTGAAGTCTATGGGTAAAAACGTCACGGCGAAATGTTACGGAGGGGATATCACCCGAAAAAGAAAGCTCTTGGAAAAACAAAAAGCAGGTAAAAAACGTATGAAGTCTATCGGTTCAGTGGAAGTACCACAGGAAGCGTTTATGGCTGTTTTGAAGTTGGATAGCTAAGATGACCCTCATCCCTGTAGAAGCAGACAGAAAAACCATCGCAGAACGTTTTAGAAAAGCACACTCATTTGCCTTTTTGGATGAGGGGCAGATCATTGTGCAGGAGAACCCGCACAAAACCTCCAAATCCCCTGTGTTTTTTGAGTATTTCAATACACTGGGCATCGATACACTGTATGTGAAGGATTTGGGTTATAACACCTTTTTGAAGCTTCAAGAACTGGGTGTGGATGTTTATCTCATTCAGTCTGCTGCTACTTATAACCGCATCAAACCAAACGAACTGCTTTTACTGGATGCGAACAATGCCAAAGAACATTGCTCTTTGGGACATCACGACAAAGAAGCCAAAGAGTGACTTGGGCGCTACACCTACATCTCATCGCTGCTATCGCATGGATAGGCGGTGCATTTTTCATGTTTTTACTCGGTGTTAGTTTACGGAAAAAAGAAGACCAGCAGGCAGTCTATCCGCGCATTGGACCTATTTATGGCTATTTTGAAACGGTGGCTTTGCTTATCTTGCTTACCACTGGTTACTTTATGATCTCACACAATGGACTTCTAGCCATACTTTTTTCAAACATCACCAACGAAGTTATTGATGCCCTGCGTACCAAACTCTATATCGTGGGAATCATCGTAGTACTCACTGTCATCCACATGACCATCTCACTCATGACACTGCACCAGGAAAAAACACCTCTTCAGAAGTTTTTTTCTCGTGGTTCTTCTATGGGTATTTTTCTTCTTAATCTTGTCGTACTTCATTATGCGATGGTGTTAAGAGACATCTTGTAATCATTTCTCGTTCAATTAATCATCCTAACTACCCAATTTCTATATAATTCGTTTTATTTTTATCAAAAATAGGATTTGCATTGAGATACATCATAAGCGCATTACTTTTGGCAGCACTTCTTCAGATATTTTATTGGTTAGGTAGTAATGAAACTGTGGTTTCTCCTCCTGATGCCAAAGACTCTATCCAATCCCTTTCCTATGCCCCCTATAGTGGCGGAAGTAGTAAGGAGTTTTTGAGTGAAGAAGAGATTTTTCGTGATCTTAGTTTGCTGAAACATTTCACCAATCAGATACGTGTATACTCCGCAGAAGATGCACAAAAGGTGTTTCCTTCAGCAAGACAGCTTGGTATGAAAGTGCATTTTGGTTTTTGGCTCTCTGCCAATGCTGAAGCCAATGCCAAAGAGATTCAACTAGCCAAAAAACTCATCGATGAATATTACACCAATATCCAATCTATTATTGTCGGGAACGAGGTGCTTTTGCGTAAAGATTTGACGCTTGAGCAGTTGGTTGAAGTGATTCGTGATATTAAGAAAATGGTCTATGACATCGATAAACGCTACCCATACCGCAAATATCAGCCACCTGTGAGTACTGCAGAGGTTTGGAATCTCTGGATAGACAATCCAAGTCTGGGCAAAGAAGTTGATTATATCAATATCCACGTTCTGCCGTATTGGGAAACGATAGAAGCTGAACGTTTTATACCATTTTTTCAAGAGGTGTATACGGACATCGAAAAAACCTTTAAAGGCAAAGCGATTGTCATTGGTGAGTTTGGCTGGCCAAGCCAAGGTTATAACAATCAAGGCTCAGTTGCCAACCCTGAAAATCAGGCGACGGTGATTAGACGATTTCTCATTTTTGCCAAAAAACAACACATACAGTACAACCTCATGGAAGCGTTTGATCAGCCGTGGAAGGGAAAAGACGAGGGGGGTGTAGGGCAGTATTGGGGTATCTTTGATGCCTACAGAAACCAAAAGTTTAACCTCCATGGTGCCGTTGTTACCGAGCCGTACTGGTTTATACAGATGATCGTTGCGGCCATTCTTGGTGCCTTACTGACGTTTTTTGGTCTGCGTAACCAACAGATCAATTTTTTGCATGCGATGACCTACGGTTTGGCGGCTCAGGGTATCTCTTTTGGTATTGTGATGTCAGCGGTGTATCCGTTTACCCATTATATGAATTTTGGCGTGTGGGTGATGTGGGTGATGGGAACGGTGCTGATGATACCGCTGACTGTCATCACCCTTGCCAAGGCAAACGAACTCTTCAGATGCACCATCGGGCTTAAACCCCAAAGGCTGATACCGCTTGATTTGAAATCCGAACATGTGCCTTTTGTGAGCATCCATGTACCTGCTTACAAAGAGCAGCCCCATGTACTCGAAGAGACACTGCTAGCTCTATCACAACTCAACTATACCAACTATGAAGTTTTGGTGATTATCAACAATACGCCTGAAGCACACTACAAAGAGCCGATCAAGGAGTTGTGCGAAAAGCTTGGCTCACACTTTGTCTATCTTGACATCAGCTGTACAGGGTTTAAAGCCGGAGCACTCAATGAAGCACTCAATTATACCAATCCTAAAACGGAGATTTTAGCAATCATAGATGCTGATTATGTTTTGAGTCCAAACTGGCTTGTGGATCTGGTGCCTATCTTTGATGATCCAAAAGTTGCTTTGGTCCAAGCGCCGCAAGATCATAGAGACGGAAATGAGTCATTGCTTAAGACCGCGATGAATGCTGAGTATGCAGGCTTTTTTGATATCGGTATGGTGGTACGTAATGAAGAAAATGCCATCGTGGCGCACGGAACGATGCTGATGGTGCGAAAAACCGCTTTTGATGCAGTAGGGCAATGGACTACCGATACCATCGTTGAAGACAGCGAACTCGGACTGAGACTCTTTGAAGCAGGGTATGTTGCACACTATACCAATCGCCGTTATGGGTATGGTTTGCTTCCTGACACGATAGAGGCCTTTAAAAATCAGCGTCATCGCTGGGCATACGGGGCGATACAGATACTCAAAAAACACTGGCAGCATTTTAAACCTGCTTCCACCACGCTGACACCTGCACAAAAACACCATTTTATTACGGGGTGGTTTTTTTGGCTCTCTGATGCGTTGGGGACGGTGGCATCGGTCTTAAACATTCTCTGGGTGCCTGTGATTATTTTTGTAGGGGTGACCATCCCTACGATTGCGCTTACTGTACCTATTTTGATGGCTTTTTTGGTCAATGTCATTCATGCTTTTATACTCTACCGAACACGGGTAAAAGCAAACCTGTTTCACTCCCTTTTGGGTGCTATTGCTGCTATGAGTCTGCAACTGACGATATTTAAAGCAGTTTTTGATGGCTTTGTTAAAGACGGCTTGCCGTTTAAACGCACAGAAAAAGGAGGAAACAGTAAAAAGAGTGCAAACAGTCCTATTAAAAATGAGCTGATTTTGGCGACTTTACTGCTGGCATCTTTTGTGGCACTTATTGTAACCAATGAGCAGGAGATAGTTGAAGTCTATCTTTTTGCCGCAACACTTTTTGTACAGAGTATCCCTTATGTCTCAGCGATTATTCTTCGAATGATTGAAATCAGCTCTTCCAAAAAAGCGCTTTTGGCACAGGGGCAAGGTGAATGATGCGCAAAAAACTATTGGCAACATTCGCTGGACTTGGTGTGATTGTTCTGTTTTGGTACCTTTTGGGCGAAGTGTTTGTCCTTAGAGACAGCGCAAAGCCTGTAACAAAACTCCAATGTATCTCTTATGCACCCTTTTCAAAAGAGCAGTCGCCTTTTGATTTTGATTCAGGTTTGGTTATCTCTGAACAACAAATCAAAAAAGATTTGGCACTGCTTTCAGTTTATACAGACTGCATTAGAACCTACTCAACCGTCGGACTTGAAGCCATACCGCAAATCGCAAGAGATCTTGGTATGCAAATGTATATGGGTGCATGGGTAAGCAGTGATGAAGTTGCCACAGAACGCGAGATAGCCACACTGATAAAACTTGTACAAAAGTACCCTGATGTGGTTCGCGCGGTGATAGTCGGAAATGAAGTACTGCTTAGAGGTGATACCTCGGATATTCAGCTAACTGATTACATCCAAAAAGTTAAAAAGGCACTCCCCAATGTGCCTGTTACCTACGCCGATGTATGGGAGTTTTGGCTCAAGTACCCTAAAGTAGCCCAAAATACCGATTTTGTCACCATACACATTTTGCCTTACTGGGAAGATGACCCTATGAATATTGAGCATGCAATCGCTCACTTGGAAGAAGTAAGAGAAGAGGTGCAAAAAACCCTTGGCAAGAGTGATATCCTTATCGGTGAGACAGGGTGGCCGTCTGAGGGCAGGATGAGAGAAGATGCGCTTCCGAGTAAAACCAATCAAGCAGTGTTTGTGAGGGAGTTCGTAAAACTGGCAGAGCAAAAAGGATGGCGTTACAATCTTATCGAAGCCTTTGATCAGCCATGGAAACGTGTCAACGAAGGTGCTGTAGGGGGTTTTTGGGGTCTGTTTGATGCAGACAGAAACGATAAAAAAGTGCTGCATGGAGATGTCTCCAACTTTCCGCACTATCAAGGCCTTGCCTGGGCTTCTGTACTGCTTTTTCTTGCTTTTTCATTTTTACTGAATAACACTGCACTCCAAACCAAATTCATTGTTCTTTTTAGTTCCCTTAACGCACTGTTTGCCATTTTGTTTATGTTGCAGATGGAACAATACAGTATCACAACACGAAGCAATTTTGAACTCTTATGGGCTGTCTGTGTTTCCTTCGTGCATCTGTTGATTTACTATCTGTTATTCGTGTTTATCTCTAAAGGTACAAAGCCTTCGTTTGTAAATCTGAATGCTCTTTCATTGAAAAAAATGTTGGATCATGATGTACTGCTACAGCTTTTGTTTTTCTTCTCTTTTATTTTGGTCGTAATCTCTAATCTTGCTCTTGCTTTTGAAGGACGATACCGCAATTTTGAGATCTATATCTTTATGATTTCGTTCATCTCGTTTGGGTATTTGTATGGCAAAAACATTCAGGTATCGGCATTGGGTAGGTTTGCAAAAGTTTCTTTTGTTCTACTTGTATTGACTTCAGCGGCTCTTGTGTTCAATGAAGGGTGGCGCAATCTCTTTGCAGATATATGGGTTTTCATAGCACTGGGGTATGCGTATCTTTTATACAGAGGAACACATGGGGTTGCCTATAGTGAACTTAAACCTATCATAGTGTATTTGGTGGGCTTTTTTGCCCTCTTTGCTGCGTTGCGATTTGGCATTTTGTCGAACAAAGCACTTTTGCTTGCGTGTCAAA
>JAABRH010000064.1 GCA_011391015.1 Sulfurovum sp. | reverse complement strand
AAAGAATGCATACCTGAAAAATACAACATCATAAAAACGGTCAGGAGGATAACCGAACCAATCATCATGGGGATACCCGAATAAAAATACATCTTTTCAAGCGCGTTTTTACGGCTGCGCCCAAAATACCGAAACCTAAAATATTTATACGCAAAATAAATACTCGCATCTGAGGCAAGTCCAAGAGTAATCGTTATTGCGATGAGCATCTCCAAACTAAGCGATATCGCCAAGAGTGTTATAATCATACCAAACCATACAAGCGGAATCATATTGACCGTAAACCCTACAAATACCATCGCTTTAGATCTGAAAATCCATCCTGTAATCAGTCTGATAATCAACGAAGGAAAAAATAACGACGTAGTCAGCAATACTGTCTGGTTGTATTTTGCACTTCCTATGAGTGTACATCCATATTCTGTCCCACCAAAGCAATAGCAACTACTTTTGACTGTGTCACGCTGTTAGCGTTCTCGCGGTAGATCTTGTCTGTTGTCATCACTGCTAAAAGTCTAGGCAAAGGGTTTTTTAAGGTTTAAATCGCAGCAACGACTACTTTTGATTTGAGTAGTGCTATGCTGTAGAGAAAAAGACGGTATTGGTATTTTGAAAGCATTTTTGGATTTTTGGAGACCATGAAAATAAATTTACGTGAATGCATACAAAGTGGATCAAGAAAGACATACAACTGCTTTGCCCCGCTTCCAAGCACAATGGCTTCATTGTCTATGCTTTTCAACAGTGAAACGGTTGCATCATACGACAGTGGCGTGGTTGCTTTGTTTACAGCTGCACAGATCATTACGGCGGTTAAATCCACGGCTAAAAAACAAAATCTCAATAATCTACTGAAATAACCCTACCCCCAGATCAACTTCTTCGCTGTTGCGGCAAAGATGATGACATAAAACACCACCAGCATCTGTTTATAGTAAGTTATATGCAATTTATTCATTAACGCGATACCCATAAAGATACCTGCAACTGAACCTACGGCCATCAGTGCGCCGGATTTGAAGTCTATCATCCCCAGATAGGCAAGTGTCACAAAAGAAGCGATGGAACTGAACATCACAAAATACAGCCCTACCGCTGAAGCTTTTTTAAGCGGAAAGCCTAAAAAACTGACCAAAATAGGCGTCATCAAGATAGACCCTCCAACCCCGAGCATCCCTGAAAACACACCGATTCCCCCTCCAATGAGTGTATAAGTAGGATGATGAACGATTTCATTTTTGATGGGTGTTGGATTGGCCAAAAAAAGTTTGATGAGTGTAAAAAGTACCAATGACAAAAAAAGCCACTCAAGAAGGGTCGCATCCAATATCTTGACCAGATATGCACCCAAAACTGCACCTGCGATGCCACCGTATCCGAAGTATTTCATATCGCTTGTGGCATAGGTTTGCTGCTTACGGTGGATCAGATACCCTACATACGAGCTTACCAGCATCTGAAACACCGAGATACCAATGGCCTGTTTGATGTCAAACCCCAGATAAAGCAAAATAGGTACAGACACTGTCCCGCCACCTATGCCAAAAAAACCCGAAAAAAGCCCTACTACAACCCCAACGACAATGAGTATAAAATCCATAACTACCCTTTAAATACACAAAACTTGACGGGATTATACCACAGAAGCTGTTTTGCTCTTTGCAACACCCTTACAACGCCAAGCGTCCCAGAAGTCCTGCTGTAGAGGTATAGCCTACTTCAGTGAACTTCAGCTTTGCATTTTCATCGTAGATAAACGTTGTCGGATAGGCTTGCACTTTGAACTTTTTTGCCCAAATTCCGTTTGGGTCACTCAGCACCTTGAAGCTCAGTGCATTTTGTTTCATATATTTTACAACATCATCCTCTGAACCAGAGTTTACCGCTATGGTAAGCACCTCATAACTTTTGGATACCCGTTCTATATTGCCAGCTTCAAGCTTGCAGGTCGGACACCATGTTGCCCAAAAGTGTATGAGTAGTGGTTTGGCTTTCTGTACGCTGAAGTGACTTCCGTCGATGAGCTGTACTTCTAGGGGTGGAAGCTGTGTAGAGTCTAGAGTTGGCTTACGGATATAGCTTATAATATTTATTAATATAAATACAAGAATGAAGGCTAAAAAGATTTCTTTTGTGAGTAATTTCAGGTTCCATTTTTGCATCCTGTCAGTCCAAATCCACATCACCCCAGAACTCATCAAAGTCCAGATTGGTCATGGCGCTGTCATCTTGACGGTTCTTCTGCATCAACTTTTGTTGCTGGGTTTCAAAATACTGCTCCAGTGCCTCATGCAGGATGGTGTTGATGTCTTTATTCAGCAGCTCAGAGTATGCCTGAAGGCTTTCAATGGTGCTTTGAGTGAAGGTGATTTTGATCTGTTCTTCCATGGCTTTATTTTACACTCTCATTATCTGTCTCTTGTGTACCTTTTGGCAATGGGACTTGCGCTAAGATAATATCTACAATACCGTCTTTGGTTCTTTCATTCATGAGTGCATGTTTAGTCAGCGTTAAACGGTGACGAAACACATCATGGATGACACTGTGCACATCTTCGATATCTACCTCTGTTTTGCCCTTGAGCCATGCATGCGCTTTAGCACACTTGCTTAAAGCCAAAGAGGCTCTGGGACTGACACCAAGTTCTATCATCACTTCAAGCTGTCTGCTGTAGCGCAGAGGGTAACGGGTACAGAAAACAAGCTCAATCATATAATGCCCCAATGCATCACTGACGGGCATATGTGCTACCGCATCTTGAGCAGCAAAGATGAGTGTCTGGGGTATCTTGGCATGGGGTTGTTTTTCTTGGTGTTTTTCTTCCTGCACCATCTTTACCATCTGAAACTCGGACTCCATGTCCACATACCCCACATGAACGTGCATCAAAAAACGGTCTTTTTGTGCCTCAGAAAGCGGGAAAGTACCTTCTTGTTCAATAGGGTTTTGAGTCGCCATAACCATAAACAATTTAGGAAGTTTGTGGGTCTCTCCTGCTACGGTAACCTGTTTTTCCTCCATGGCTTCAAGCATGGCTGACTGTACTTTTGCCGGTGCGCGGTTGATCTCATCTGCCAAAATAATATTTCCAAATATGGCTCCTTCATGAAAACGATACACAGGCTTATTGTCCTCATGAAACAAACGCTCTCCCCCCATCACATCTGCAGCACTCAAATCAGGGGTAAACTGTATGCGTGAGAACTTAGATTCTATCACCTCAGCCATAGAACGTACCACACGCGTCTTTGCAAGACCCGGGAGTCCTTCAAGCAGCACATTGCCATCAGCAAGTAACCCGATGATGAGTCTGTCTACGATGTGCTGCTGCCCTATGGTGGCTTCATTCATACGCTCTTGTAACCATACTATCGCTTCTTTAGCTTTCATTTCTCACCTTGGCTCTTTTATACATTATACCCCAAAATCCAAAACCCTATACTCTCCCAGCCCCAAATCTTCTACATCATACGCACCAAAACGTACGCGGTGCAACGCCACAACTTTGTTACCTACAGCACCAAACATACGTTTGACTTGATGGTATTTTCCCTCAGATATCTCCAGTCTCACCTGTGTAGCAAAGAGCACTTCCATGTGTGCAGGCAGTAAAGGTTTACTCTCACCCTTAAGCATCAATGTACCTGAAGCAAATAGCGCTGCTTCATCCCCTCTGAGTGCTTGTGCGAGTGTGACTTCATAGACCTTGGTGACATCACTTTTGGGACTGCTGAGCTGATGGTTAAGTGTACCGTTATCGGTAAAGAGTATTGCTCCGGTGGTATCGGCATCGAGTCTTCCAACAGTAGCAAGCTTAGGGTTTCTGCGCCCAAATCGTTCAGGCAAGAGGCTATAGATCAGCACACCCGCATCATCATGCGAACAGATGACCCCTGAAGGCTTATGCATGAGGATAAGCAGCTGTTCAGGGTCCAAAGGTTCACCTTCGATACGCACCGCATCATGCGGTACTTTTTTGCTCACATCAAACACCCTCACCCCATCTACGCAGACTTCAAACCGTCTAAGAAAGTGTTTGGCTTCACTTCTTGAACAGTAGCCAAGAGAAGAAAGGTGTGCATCGATGCGTTTAAGACTCTTTTTCATCCCGCTTTCGCTTTAAAGATGTTCAAGAAGAAATGCCCTGAAATCTTCAGCTGGCATCGGTTTGGCATAATAATACCCCTGTATCGTAGAACATCCCGCCTCAATGAGAAAATCTTTCTGCTCTTCTGTCTCTACCCCTTCAGCGATGAGCTCTAGTTTTAGACTTTGGGCCAATACGATGATGGCTTTGATGATGGCTACATCATCTTCATTTTGAGGAACATCCTGTATAAAACTTTTATCGATTTTGAGCTGATCGACCGGTAGATTTTTCAGTGAAGAGAGTGAAGAGTGACCTGTTCCGAAATCATCAATCGCGATACTCACACCCAATTCTCTAAGTTCATGAAGCATCACAATGACAGAGTGCGGATTTTTCATGATCTGACTTTCGGTTATCTCCAGTTCAAATCCTCTGGGATCAAATCCCGTCTTGGCAAGCAACTCTTTCACTGAGCCTACAAAATTTTTATCTTCTATCTCGTTCATCGAGATATTGACAGAGAGTTTACCAACACTAAGCCCCTCTTTTTGCCATGCCAACGTTGTCATCATAGCTTCTTCCATCATCCATTGATCCAGTTTTTCAATGAGTCCTATCTCTTCAGCCAACGGAATAAACTCAGCAGGAGAGATAAGTCCCAGTCTCTCATGATGCCAGCGAATGAGCGCTTCCATCCCTACTACTTTACCGTTGAGTGCATTGATTTTGGGTTGATAATACGCTTCAAATCCGCCATTGCGAAGTGCAACCCTTAAATCAGTCTCCATACCCACGCGTTTAAACGCCTGAACAGACATCTCTTCATTGTAAAATGCAAAGGTATTGCGACCATGTTCTTTGGCTTTATACATCGCTGTATCTGCATTGCGAAGCAGTATCTCGGTACTCTCTCCATCTTCAGGATAACGGCTAACCCCTATGCTGAATGTCGAATAAAGCATCTTACCGTTAATCATAAAAGGCTCTCTCATCTTCTCAATAATCTCTTCCAATATTTCAACGATTCTGTCATTTTCAGAATCTTCTATAATGATGGTAAATTCATCCCCTCCGAGTCTTGCAATGGTATCATACTGTCTCACACACTCTTCGAGTCTATGCGTGATCTCGATAAGCAGCTTGTCTCCTGCATCATGCCCGTAGGTGTCGTTGATCTCTTTAAAACGATCCAGATCCAAAAACAAGATACTCACCTGAGTACCCTGTCTTTTAGCCAGCTTGATGCTCTGCTCCAGCCGATCCAAAAATAGCAGTCTGTTTGGCAGTGAGGTGAGCACATCATGATGGGCAAGATGGTTCAGTTTTTTGTTTTGTTCAGCAAGTTCTATGGTCTTAAGCGTCACTTCATATTCAAGTTGTGTGTTGAGTCTGTCTATGAGGGATCTATAACGTTTGACATACAGATAGTAAAAACTGCCTACCAGTAACAACAATATCATAATATCTATTAATATCAATTTATCTCGCATACGCTCTACACTGCTTAAATCAATCTGATTAAGATCATAAAAAAGCAAAAAATAGCTCATAGGATTATCTTCTATGTCATCGAGTTTAAACACCGTAATGAGCCGATTGATCTCTTCAGCCAGATAGTACCCTTTTGTGTTGATAAAATATTCCATTCCTTTTTGTTCCACAAACGCCATCAGTTCTTTTTTGACGTTAATATTTGCCATATAAAAATCACCCACAAAACGATCCGTAGCAGCAAACTCCAATTGCTTTTTGTATGATTTATCTACAAACACCAGCGTATCAAACGCTTTGTCTTGCATCTTTAACACAATCGAATTAAATTTGGATATTGTCTCTATAATACCAATAAAAGTGCCCTCATGATAGATAGGTATCATACTTTTAAACGCAAGGTCAAATTTTCCTACACTGATGGAGTCGAGAGGCTTTGGCTCTTTGATGATCTGTGCCACATCAAGACGAATAGCAGAGAGATCATCACCTTTTTTACTCGTCCAACTGCGATAGAAACTTTTACCCTCAGCCGTGATGACTTGTATCCAGACATTTTGTAAAAAGGCATGGTTTTTAAACTGTTCAACATAATGCTGCAACTCCAACTTATCACCGTTTTGTGTAATAAGTGCCTTTTTGATTTGGGCATCATGAGAGAGGGCCAAAGAGATGAGTGACATGGTTTCTTGTTTTTCGTCTATGAACACTTCAAGGAAGTTTTTCATCTCGTTGGAAATTTCACCGTATTTTTGGGAAGTCAAAGAATGAATCCGTTCCGTGATAGTAAAATAAGAGACGATAATCCATACAAGCGAAATCATACCCGCAATAACAAATAAACGGATATTTGGATATTTCAGTATCACCTGGTGTGCACCTTTGTGTTTAGTCTTTGAAGTATACCCCATTCTCTCTCAAAATTAACAGACTTTTTACGTCACGTTAGCTATCTGTCAAAAAGATAGATCAATTCAGGAAACAGCATGATGATAAGTAACGCCACAATCTGCAGCACAATAAACGGCACCACCCCTTTATAGATAGCTGCCGTACTTACCTTGTCTCCTGCTGCACCCTTGAGATAAAACAGTGCAAACCCAAAAGGCGGTGTCAAAAATGAGGCTTGCAGATTCAAGGCGATGAGTATGGCAAACCACACAGGGTCTATGCCAAATAACGCCACAATGGGCACCAAGATCGGCACGACCACAAAAGCGATTTCTATGAAGTCGATGAAAAAACCCAAAATAAAGATGACGATCATCGCTACACCTATGAACATCCATTTATCGTTCATATCCTGGGCAAAAAATTCCACCGCCATCTCTTGCCCACCAAGCTCATTAAACACCAATGAAAAAGCCGTTGCACCGATGAGTATCATAAACACCATGGCACTGAGTTTCACCGTCTCTATAGCTGCATAGCGAAGCAACTCGTACGAAAAACTGCCTTTGCTTGCAGCAAGCGCCACTGCACCCAAGACACCGATGGCAGCAGACTCCGAAGGCGAAGCGATACCTGCAAAGATGCTGCCCAGAACAACGGCTATGAGCAAGGCTACAGGGATGATCTCTTTCAGTGCTGTTTTGAGTATCTGTGTATAGGGTTCATCGACGATGATAGCAGGTGCAAGTTTTTTGTTTAGGAGTGATGCAAAAAAGATGTAGGCTATATAGAGCACCACCAGCAGCAGCCCCGGCACCACCGCGGCACGAAACAAGTCACCCACAGAGAGATGCATCTGATCGCCCAAGATGATGAGTATCACCGATGGCGGTATGATCTGCCCCAACGTACCGCTTGCGGTGATCGCTCCCGAAGCCAAAGAGGGACTGTAGTTGTGTTTGAGCATCAAAGGCAGCGCGATAAGACTCATCATCACCACCGACGCACCCACAATGCCGGTACTGGCTGCAAGTATCGCACCCACAATCACCACAGAGATCGCCAAACCACCTCGCACTGAACCAAAAAGTTTTCCCATAGAAAGCAGTAAATCTTCCGCCATCTTTGAACGCTCCAATACAAGCCCCATGAAGACAAAAAGCGGTACTGCCATCAAGGTAACATTTTCCATGATACCGTAGGTTCTAAAAGGAAGCATCTCTAAAGTGTGAAGCCCTACTTCATCAGAAATGAACGCAAAGAGCAATCCCGCTGTACCAAACACAAACGCCACCTGAAAGCCTGCCAAGAGCAGTACCAAAGAGAGGATAAGCATCAACCACACCGGCTCAACCCAAAACGCCACATCTGCATAGTGTGCTGCGCAGATGACACCAACCAGCAACACTGAGACGACTAATGCTTTAGCTAAAGTCTTTTTGCTTTCTAGTTTATGATATGCCTTGAGCACTTCGCTCAGAGCCTGCATCACCAGCAGCACAAACGCCAAAACCAATACCCCTTTGATGACGTAACGGTGGCTCAACCCGCCCGGATCACTCGATATCTCCTGTTGGATGTAACTCTGCCAGAACATACCCCAGGCATCGGACAAAAAAACCACAGAAAACGGGATGATCAAAAACAGCATCGAGAGGATCTGCACGATGGCTTTGGTCTCTTTGCTGTAGTGCTCAAAAAAGATGTCCACTCTGACGTGTTTGTCATGTTTGAGCGCATAACTCAGACCTAAAAGAAAAACCGCATCAAACAGATGCCACTCGATCTCCTGCAAAGCAATAGACCCAAAACCAAAGAGGTAACGCGCAGTGGCATCATAAAACACCAACAGTGAAAGGAACACCACTAAAAATGCCGCCACGGTGCCTGCGTATTTACTCATCGTGTCTATAATAGCGTCGATCTTAACACTCATACGAAACCTTTGATTTATATATTTTTTAATATTCTATTTGAACGGCTTTGATTTGGGAGAAGTTACATTTGATACAGTGATCAATGCCACAACAATCCTCCGCTATCTTAATGGTCGTGTATTTTAGCGAAAAAAGTATAGAAAATCCCACTAGACAAAGGGCTAGTTA
>JAABRH010000063.1 GCA_011391015.1 Sulfurovum sp. | reverse complement strand
GCTATTGATTATTTTAAAGTATCGTGCTATAATTACGAACTTTTCTGCAAGAGAGTACTAAACTCCTTTTACGAGATATCCTTATCTCTTCTATTTTACACAGATGTGTCCTAGCAATTTACGCTATGAAGTTTGGTATCAGTTTGCATAAAACAGGGTTTGACGCCTCTTGATACCATGGTTTACACAACACTACTATAACACAAGATGACTACAACACCGACTATTTTAACACAAAGAAACACAATGAAATTTACAGATTTTAACCTCAAAGAGACCATCCAAGCTGCTATCACAGAAGCCGGATTTACAGAACCTTCACCGGTACAAAAAGATGCGATACCACTCATCCTAGAAGGACATGACATCATCGCTCAGGCACAAACAGGAACAGGTAAAACCGCAGCGTTTGGTTTGCCTGTGATGTCTATGATGAAAGCGGACGGAAGTGTAGAAGGACTGGTCATCGTTCCTACGCGTGAACTAGCGATGCAGGTCAGTGATGAACTCTTTCGCTTCGGAAAACTCTCAGGCATCAAAACAGCAACGGTCTACGGCGGTACTGCTTACGGTCAGCAACTAGAGCGTATCAAACAGGCATCTATCGTCATCGCAACACCGGGGAGACTTCAAGACCTCCTCATGAGTGGCAAAGTCAAAATGAACCCAAAATTTGTCATCCTTGATGAAGCAGATGAAATGCTGGATATGGGATTTTTGGATGAGATCAAAAACATCTTCACTTTCTTGCCTAAAGAACGCCAGACCTTAATGTTCTCAGCAACCATGCCTAATGCCATAAGAAAACTTGCTGAAGAGATTCTCAATGACCCTAAAACAGTCTCTATCACCAAAGCAGAAAAAACCAATACCAAAATCACACAACTTTACTACGTGGTACAGGAAAAAGAAAGAGACGATGCCCTCGTAAGACTCATTGACTACAAAAATCCTGAAAAATGTATCATCTTCTGTCGTATGAAAAAAGAGGTCGACAGACTGGTTGCACACATGACGGCACAAGGATTTAAAGTATCTGGTCTGCATGGAGACATGGAACAAAAGCAAAGAGAAGTAACGATTCGTGCTTTTAAAGGTGGTGGAATCGATATCTTTATCGCGACCGATGTTGCGGCACGTGGATTGGATGTCAATGATGTTACCCATGTTTTCAACTACCATATTCCTTTTGATTCAGAGTCTTATGTACACCGTATCGGACGTACAGGACGTGGCGGTAAAACAGGTGAGGCAATCACCCTTGTGACACCCAATGAACTTAAAACCATCAAACGTATAGAAAAAGATGTAGGTACCACAATGACGACACAGGTTATCCCTACACGTATGGAAGTACAAAACAACCGTTCAGATGCACTCATTGCTAAAATCGCTGAAACAAAAGTGACTGAAAATGCCATCAATCTTGTCAAAACACTTCAGCATGACCTTGATATCGTAACCATTGCTCATTTGCTTGCTTCACTGGTGCAAGAAGAAAATTTCGTGAAAGGAAAAGATAACATCGGTCTTGGACTGGAAGAGATAGAACTGCTTATCCAAAGAGCCATGAACAGCAGAAGTGGTGGCAGTGGAGATCGTATTGGAAGCCGTAATCGTAGTGGCGGTGGCGGTGGCTATCGTGGGAACAAACCACGAACCGGTGGCGGTGGCTCAGATCGTCATGGTCGCAACGGACGCAGCAGTGGTGGCAGAGACAGCCGTAACGGCGGACAAGGAAGCAGAGGATAATCTTCCTTTGCTCTTTTCTTATCTATCATGACACAAAAACCAATTTACATCACTGATCTGGACCATACCTTTTTACGCACTGATCAGAGTGTGAGTGATTTTTCTACGCAGGTTTGGAACCAAAGATCAAATGAGTACATCCTCTCTGTAGCAACTGCCAGAAGTTTTCAAAAAACACATGATTTCCTCACTAGGCTCCATCTGGATGCCCCGATGATACTCTTAGACGGCAGTATGGTTGTCACACCCGATAAAAAACTCATCGACATCAAAATCATCTCCAAGGCTTTAGCGGATGCGATTATCTATGAAGGAAAAAAGTTCCAGATTTCTCCTTTTATTATCGCGCTCAAAGACATGCAACTCAATGAAGCCTTTTTGTTTCCCAAGACACTCAATACCCATCAGCATGGCGTACTTGAAAACTACCGTAATGACCCGCGTATGATAGCGTGTGAGACACTGAACGCGATGGAAATGAACCTCAAACTGGTCTATTTTGGAGATTTTGAGATACTTAAACCGCTTGCCGTACATTTGGAGACTGTTTTTGGAAAAGAGCTGGAGTACAAACTTGCACCTGAAAAATACTCAGATGGCTACTTTTTAACCATACTGCACCCAGAAGGAGATAAAGCCCATGCCCTGCAAAAAGTCATGGAGTATCTAGGACGAGATGTGGCTGATGTGACGGTATTTGGAGACAGCATCAATGACATAGGGATGTTTAAACTAGCTGGAACAGCCATAGCAGTTGCCAACGCGTTAGATGAAGTCAAATCAGTGGCAGATATCATCCTACCCCGCTCCAACGATGAAGACGGGGTTGCACACTATTTGGCTGCACAATCCTAAACGTTCTTAGAGAACCATTTCATCCCAATAGGCATCGATCTCTTTGAGTGTCTCTTTAGGCAGCATCGCAAATCCATGTTTGTTGGCTATCGCTTCTCCATTTTCAAATGCCCAATTAAAAAATTCTACCACTTCTTTGTTCTTCTCTTTGCCTTCATAAGGCAACAATACAAATGATGTAGCGATAATCGGATAGGATGTTTTACCTTTTGGATAAGCGATGATGCCATAAAAATTATTTTTCTTTTTAAGGTGTGCTGATTTTGCCCCATCGGTGGATGTTTGAAGAGAAGGGGCAACCCACTTGCCTACTCTATTTTCAAGTGTTGCCACACTAAGGTCATACTTCTGCTTGTAGGAAAAATCGGTATAACCGATGCTGTAAGGTGTTGATTTGATAGTCTCCGAGAGTCCACTGCTTCCCTCTGCTGCAATAGTGTCTGCTTTCCAGTCAAGTTTCTTCACTGCTTTTTTAAAATGTGCATAGTCAATCTTACGCAGATAATAGGTAAAGTTATAGGTCGTACCCGAACCGTCTTTACGTACCGCTACTTTGATGGGTTCATGTGGTAGGTTTAAAGCTTTGTTGTTTTTCGTGATTCTGGCATCATCCCAAAACTTTGCTTCACCTGAAAAGATAGCACCGATGGCTTCTTCATCTAGCCTAAGTGCATTGTCTTGAACACCTGGGATATTGTACGCCAAAACGATGCTTCCCACAACTACTGGGAACATTCTGAGTTTGTAGCGTTCCAGTCTCCATGACCTTAAGGGTTTGTCAGTGCCGGAAAAGTCAGATTTACGCTGTACTGCAGAGACGATACCATCACCAGAACCTGTTGGCTCATAGTATATCTTTTTGCCTGTTTGAGCTTCATAGGCTTCCATCCACTCTGTATAAACCGCTTTTGGAAACGTAGCACCCCGTGCATCAATATCACTTGCCTGCAACGCAGATAATACCACCATAACACACAACCACACACCTGCAATAATCTTGTTTTTCATCACCTCTCCTTAAAATTTTTATTCGTACATATTATTAGTTCGCGCAACAATACAACAGATTGGTTACACACCCATAACATCCAAAAAAGAGAAAATATGAAGCAAAGTGAAGCTATGATACAAAATTAAATACCGTTTATCAGGAGTGAAAATGCGAGTACACTACTTGCAACATGTACATTTTGAAGAACTGGGAAGTATAGCGTCTTGGCTTCAAAACAAAGGGTATGAGATTACACACACGGCTTTTTTTGATGAACCAAATCTTCCAGATGCACAGACTATTGATTTTCTGATCATTATGGGTGGGCCGATGAGTATCAATGATGAAGCGATATATCCGTGGCTGGCAATTGAAAAGGAATTTATTCGCGAAGTGATAACCTTGGGAAAACCTGTTTTAGGCGTTTGTTTGGGTGCACAACTCATCGCAAGTGCGATGGGTGCAAAGATTTACCCCAATCCTCAGAAAGAGATAGGATGGTTTCCCATCGAAGCAGTCAGTACTGACAAGAATGATGTGTTTGTTTTTCCGGATTTTTTTGAAGTGTTTCATTGGCATGGTGAGACTTTTGATCTTCCATCTGGTGCGAGCCTCTTAGCCAGCAGCACAGCATGTAAAAATCAAGCATTTCAGCTGGGTAACAACATCATGGGATTACAGTTTCACCTTGAAATGACACCTGATTCCGTTAAGGAGATCATCTCACATAGCCGTGATGAACTTATTAACTCTGTATATGTCCAGAGTGAAGAAACAATGCTCTCTGCCTCACCGCAGCTCTACACGGATAATACAAAATGTATGTATGACATCCTTGACTTTTTAACGCAACAGGTCTAATAACGATTTAAAATCTGGGCATTGAGCTGTTCAAGTCTTTGGGGTGTACCGATATCCAGCCACTCTCCTTCATGGAGCTCCCCGGTGACTTTTCCCTCTTTCATCGCAGCTCTAAGTAAAGGTGCTAAAGCACTTTTTCCATAAGGTACTCCTTCAAACAGCTTGGCAGAATAGTAGCCTATACCTGCAAATGTGTACTGTTTTGCATCTACCACACGGTTGCCATCAAGTGCAAAATCACCTTCAGGATTATGCTCAGGGTTGGGTACCAAGATAAGATGCGCCAAGATGCCCTCTGCCAGTTTTCTGCTAGCCTGAAAATCATATTCTGTCCAGATATCACCATTGACCACCAAAAAGGTCTCTTCTCCTAGCAGTGGCAATGCTTTGATGATGCCCCCTGCACTCTCAAGTCCACCCTCTTCTTGTTCATCAGAGTAAATGATGTTCACTCCCCACTCTGAGCCATCACCCAGAGTCTGGGGAAACTGAAACCCTAAATGGGCAATGTTGATTACTACTTCCGTAAAATCATCATGTGCCAAACGCTCCAGATGCCAGACAATAAGCGGTATACCTCCAACTTTCAGCAAGGGTTTGGGTGTTACATCGGTCAGGGGACGCATACGCTCCCCCAATCCTGCAGCCAGTATCATCGCTTTCATTTTAACTCCTTATTCATATATCCCACCCAGTATGGCATTTTCACGGGCACCCGTAACATCTTTTAGATTGACTTTTTCTTTATGAATGCGTTTATAGGCTAACCATGCAAAGGTCATCGCTTCCATCTCATCAGCATTGTCTGCTATGAGAACCTCAATGTTTGGCATTAGTGCTTTGAGTCGCTCTACCAAAAAACAGTTTTTGGCTCCACCACCACACAAGATGAGTACATCTCTGTTGAAGCGCAATACTTCGTTACTGATACTAAGTGCTGTGAGTTCGAGTAAAGTACGCTGTACATCCTGTTCTAAAATCAGTGAACATACAGCTCTGTCACGACATGCTAACATATCATCCAGCCAGACTTTATTAAACTTCTCCCTGCCCGTACTTTTAGGATAGGATTCTTGAAAGTAGCTATCAGACATCATGGCATCTAAAAGTGTATAATTAACACTTCCTGTTTTCGCCCACCCCCCCTCTTTATCGTATGAAGCCCCTTGATGCTCTGCTATCCACATATCTAAGAGGACATTGCCGCAACCAGTATCATACCCTATAAGCGTGTCTCCTAATACCGTGATGTTAGCCATTCCCCCGATATTGACTATACAGATTGAAGAGTTAATACTACCAAATATAAATTCATGGAAAGCAGGCGCAAAAGGTGCACCCTGCCCACCTAAAGCGACATCTTTTCGTCTAAAATCTGCCACAACCGGTATGCCTGTTTGAGATGCCAAGATGTTGGGGTCACCCAATTGCATGGTCACTCCATTTTGTGGTGCATGCCATAGGGTTTGACCATGCAATCCTATGGCGGTAATGCTGGTAGAATCTATGTTGTCACGGACAAGTAAAGCATCGACAGCTTGAGCAAACAAGATTCCCAAACGATGGTCTATCTGCCCTATTTGCTCCACGGAACTGTTGCCCTCTATCATCGTCAATATATCAGATTTGAGTTCTAATGATAATGGGTATTCTAGTGATGAGATCAGTGTACATGAAGTTGCATCTATCTTGCAAAGTACCACATCTACTCCATCCAATGATGTACCTGACATAATACCAATGTAGCGTTCTTTATGCATAACTCTTTGCCTCTATTTTTTATACAAGTTTATCCTCTTCTATCTCAAAGGGTAATGAACGCAGGCAGGCTTAAAAAAATCATGGTATTCTTAGAAAATTACGTCATAAGAACATTGCAAGGAAGACACGTGACATACTCTGAATGGTTTTATCAACACGGCGATAAACACAAAGCTATCATGGATAGACTCGAGCATCTCACTATGGATGAAGTTATCGAATACTTTAGGTTTGAGAACATGGTAGAAAAAGAGCCAGATTTTTGTGAGTTGTACGCAGAAAACAAAAAATGTCATGACATTGTAGGACTCAACTGCTACCTCTGCGCCTGTCCCCATTTTAGATTTAAAGATAAAGGCTTTAGTATGAGAGAAGATAAAATGCTCTATTCTGTTTGCAGCATCAACTCCAAAGAAGGAAATCGTTTCATCACTGAAGATGCCATCCACCAAGACTGCTCAAAATGTTTTATACCGCACCGAGAATCCTATATCAGAAGTGTGTTTGATAGAGATTGGTTTGAGATAATGGAGAATGTTTGCTAAGCATCTGAACTAATCTCTTATTTGTCAAAACAATTTACTAGGCAATGCATACAAAATTCATAAAATAGTTTGAAAAAAATTATATTTTGGCTTATTGACGTTAATACTTCACAATTAATTCACACTTATAAAATATAGTTTCTATCCTACATATATAAAAAAGTCAGTCACACTTATTTGTCAATGTAGTAAAAACAATAAGGATGATGTATGAAAACTGACAGAAAATTACTCATAGCTGGATTAGGTTTAACTTTTTTTCTTTTACAAGGGTGTGGCGGAGGCAGCTCCTCTACTGATTTAGTTAATGAAGAAATTTCATCTTCCTCTGATACAAGTGATGAAGAAACCCCACCGGCACCAATAGTTTTGCCCACAAGTTACAAAGTTGACGATGGAAGACTTTTAGGTTCGCAATGTGCGCAGTGTCACGGAACGAATGGTATCTCTACAAATGAGTGGGACAGTATCGCAGGTGAAGCTGACCTTCTGGATGAAATCTATCAAGATGATGAACCTATTATGAATGCTCAGGCCCATGGATACACCCAAGAAGAGATCATACTTATTGGTGATTGGCTAAAAACACTAAGCGCAAACGATTAAAAAGGATAGCAAATGAAAACAACCCATTCTAATTCAAGACGAAACTTTATGAAGTTTGTAGGTGTAAGCTCACTTGTTGCAGTTACTCCTGGTATGGCAGCTGATACCACCACTCCACATGTTGTGGTAGTCGGTGGTGGATTTTCAGGGGCGACCTGTGCAAAGTATCTAAAGATGTGGGCCGGAAGCAGTGTGAAGGTCACCATCATAGAAGCAAACCAAACCTACTCATCACCTATCTTAAGTAATTTGGTTCTTAATGGACAAAAAACAACTCCACCATCATTTACCTATGGAGACCTGAGCAGTAAATATGGTATCAATATGATTTACAGCACCGTAAACAGTGTTGATAAAGCCACTCAAACCCTTGCTTTGGCAAATGGAAGCAGTGTAAAGTATGATAAATTGGTCCTGGCATCAGGAATTGATTTTATACAAGTAAATGAGTATGAATTCACTAAAGTACCACACGCCTGGAAAGCGGGAGAACAGGTCAATCTGCTAAAAACACAAATTGATTTAATGGGGACGGATAGCGTCTTTACCATGACCATTCCGCCCAAACCTTACCGCTGTCCTCCTGGGCCCTATGAAAGAGCTTGTGTAGTGGCTGACTATCTCAGAAATGTCAAAAAACTTACCAACTGTACAATAAATGTGCTGGATGCCAATTCAGATATTATAGTAGAAGCAGATACTTTTCATGAGAAATTTAAAGGGTATAACATAAATTACATCCCAAATGCCACAGTAACAGCCGTTAATGACAGTACTAAAACTTTAACATACACTGTCCCAGGAGATAATGAGCCAATATCGTTACCTTCAACGGTTTTAAATGTTATACCAAAACAAAAAGCAGCCCCTATTGTCTTTACAGCAGGGGTAAATGATGGAAACTGGGCACCTGTTAATCCGCTGAGCTATGAATCTACAGTGGCAAGTGGTATTTACATCATCGGTGATTCACAAGGAACAGGACAGCCTAAGGCTGGACACATTGGGAACTCAGAGGCCAAAGTATGTGCTGATGCCATTTTAAGAACTTTAAATGGTGTTGCCTTATATACTTCTCCTAAGACCAATTCAGCCTGTTATAGCCCAACTTCCAGAACAGAAGCCTCATGGCTAACAGCTGTCTATGAGTATGACTCCACTAAGAAAGACATGGTCATTGTTGGAGGTAAGCTGACAGCAGGTCCGTCAACTGCCAGTGACTATACCAAAATGTTTTTATGGTCGGAGAATCTATTTTCTGATACCTTTGCTTAATAGGCAGTGCTAAAGTTTGTAGGATG
>JAABRH010000062.1 GCA_011391015.1 Sulfurovum sp. | reverse complement strand
CAACTCTTACTTTTTGTGTTAAAAAATATGCCAAATTGACATATTTTTTACCATACCCCTTATGTCCCCGTCTTAAAAGACGAGGGCTTACGGGATGATTGCTAAAAGGAAAAATCTATCGCTACTTCTTTTGATTTTTGGATATACAAAAAGGCATTGGTAAGCGCAAACTGATCCACATCTGCCAACCCATCCTCTTCATACTCCACCAGATAGTCATACCCTTCCAAGGGAGTATTTTGCACTCTGTTTAAATAGACAGCATACAGGAGCAGATCAGCCAAATCACTCACAGGTGTAGTGTCATTAAAAGGCTTGTTACATTCATCTATATACTCACTACAAATATCTTCATTTGACATAAAAAGTATCCAAAGAATGACAGGGTCTATCTCTTGTGGAGCGTCCACTTGTTCTAAAAAACTATCATACAGCCCTTTATTTTGCGCTATTTCACTAAGCTGCTCATTGGCTTGCGTGATTAAAAAATTGATTCTATCATCACTCAGTTTACTATTTTTGTACCCCTCTAGGGCTAAGGGTGCGATTTGGGCTGTGTTCATGATTTCTCTTTATATTTTGATATATGTTTCGTATTGTAGGCTAAACTCTCTATGAATCATCTTCACCCTCAAATGACTCAGGCAATTCCAAGGCTTCGATGTGCCCTAGTGCGCCGGTACCTGCTATGCCTTGCAAAGAACCATACATTTCAGTTGTATTTTGCAGTACCCCATCTATGAGTTTTTGACGGCGTTTCCAGCTTGCCATGAGTGAGCGGCGTTCTTTGTCAAGTTCAGCCTGCATCATCATAAACCCATCGACGATGGACTTCATCTGCATCCCAAACTCATTGCCCGTAAGATAGGTGTACAAAAGTGCCATTTTGTCACCTCTGTTTTCTTCCTTTTGTACCGTCTTATGAATGCGTATCAGACTTTCTCGAAGCAGTGAAACCGAGCCTTTAAATTCATCAAGGCTGCAGACCCAAATGCCGTCCACAAACCCCATCCTCTCCATACCGTTAGGATACACCGAGGTAACAAGTACACCCAAATCAGCTCCGACTTTGAGCATATCTTGTTTGAGTTTGCTAATCCAGACTTCAGACCATGCTTTTGTGTTTTTGGATTCATAGCATATGATGCCGCAATTTTGCAGTTCTCTGGTATGTATCGTCTGCAAACAGTCTGCACCGAAGGCACCTTTCTTGACTTCCTCCAGGGTATCAAAAGGGAACTGGCCACTCAGCCAAGACTCTATCGCCAACTCAAGTACCTCACCCTGTATCTGCATACTTCCCTGCTCTGCTTTGCGTTTGGCATCATCAAGACTGCGTTTGAGTTGCTCCATCTGCTCATCTTTTTCTTTGAGTTTGAGTGCATTGGCTTCCTCAAACACTTTTTGTATCTTTACTCTTTCAAGCACAAGCTGTTCACTTAGGGCTATCTGCGCTTCTGCTTTGACGCGGAAGGCAAGTTCCTCTTTTTCTCTTTTGAGCTTTTCTATCTCCACTTTAGCTTCATTGAACTGTCGCAACTCTAAAGACTTACCTTCCAACTCTTTTTGAAGCATCGCCATCGAAGCACTTTGCTCCTCAACGAGCTCTTTTTTAAGCTCTTGCTGAAGTGTGATGCGTTCGATACGAAGCTGTTCTTTAGTCGCTTTTCGCAACTCTTCATCAAACTTTTCTTTTTCTTCTTTGAGTTCTTCTTCTTTGGCCCTAAGTAACTCAAGATGTACTTTGTACTCTTTACGTTTAGCTTCTACTTCATCTTGAAGTTTTTTCTGCTCCTGCAGATGCTGCTGCTTAAACTTCTCTTCTATCTGATGATAAAAAAGTGCATCTATATCGATTTGCGTACCGCAGTTGGGGCATTTGATGGTATTTTGTTCAGGCATACACTTTCCTTTTAATAATTCCTCTAATCATAGGTGAACTACCCCGACATAAATGACGGAGCTTCCTAGAAACTCCCAAGTATTCTTAGGATATTAAAAGGCTTTAACGGTAGTCCCTACCGCATTTTGTACTTTTTATGTTCACAGACTATAGTTTGGTTTTCGCTTTAGTCATATAACGCAAACATGGTGTATTATAGCAACTCTTACTTTTTGTGGTAAAAAATATGCCAAATTGACATATTTTTTATATTATTTGGTTAATATTCACTCTGTGAATGTTCCTTATATCCCCGTCTTGAAAGATGGGGGTTTAGGGAACGTGGGCTAAAATATCACAAAAACGCCAACAACGAAGCTGTCACGGCAACATTAAGAGACTCAACGCCGCGTTGCATGGGTATAGCGATGCTTTTGTCGCAGAGTGTTTCGATGGCTTGACTGACACCTTCACTTTCATTTCCGAGTACAAAAATGTTCTTGTCACCGTAATGCTGTGATTTGTAGCTGTGTTGCGCATGAGACGAAAGCGTGTAGAGCGTTGCGCCTTCTTTTTGAAATGTTTGGAGCGTCTCTTTGAGATTGGCGGTTTTAATGATGGGCATTTTAAAGAGTGTGCCTGCGGAGGCCTTGATGACCAGCGGGCTTATCTGTGCAGCGCCTTTGGCAGGCAGTAAGATGGCGTCTATGTTACCTGCTGCACAGGAACGGATGATCATGCCTAAATTTTGGGGGTTTGTTACGCCGTCAAGCGCGATGATGCGGTAGTTTTGATGTGTACGCAAAAAGGAAGTTGCATCTCCAAAATGTTCCAGCACAATATCCAATGCAACCCCTTGGTCTTGCTTGGCATTTTTGGAGATGCGGGAAAGTCCCTGTTTGTCGTGGTACACCACTTCGATGTCCAGTTTCTTGGCAAGGCTTTTCATCTGCTCAAGAACATCGGCTTCTTTGTTTGACTTTGAGAGATGGAGTTTGTGTAGAGTGACGGTCTCATCTGCCAGTGCTTCCATGACAGCATTACGCCCGTAGATAGTCAGAACCTTGTCAAAAAAAGCTTTTTTGGCCAGATACTCAGGGGTATCTTCACTGTTCGGTTTTGGCACGGGTTATTCGCCATTCCATGCTATCTTAGGTTTACCGTTTTCATCAAACGCCACGGCAGGCATCCCCATGATGTTGTAGCCTGCATCCACATAGTGGATCTCGCCCGTTACACCTGAACTGAGGTCAGACAGCAGATACATCCCCGAGTTTCCTACTTGGTTAATGGTGACATTTTCTTTTAAGGGAGAGTGCGCCTGATTCCATTTAAGCATAAAAGAAAAATCCCCGATACCTGCAGCGGCAAGTGTTTTGATAGGACCAGCCGAGATTGCATTGACGCGAATACCGTCTTTACCCAGGTCTTCAGCCAGGTATTTGGTAGTCATCTCCAAGGCAGCTTTTGCCACACCCATGAGGTTGTAGTTCGGGATGTATTTGACACCGCCATAGTAGCTCAAAGTCAATACCGATGAAGAAGAGGACAAAATAGGCTTCAGTTCACGCACGATTTCGATGAGCGAATACACAGAGATATCCATCGCCACATCAAACGCTTCTTTGGAGATATCCATAAAGCGTCCGCTTAAGCCCTCTTTGGGTGCAAATGCGATGGAATGCACGATGAAATCTATCTCACCCATGTCTTTCTCTAAAGAAGCCTTAAGTGCTTTTATCTCTTCTGGTTTACTCACATCACAAGGGTAAAACCGCGCGCCGCACTCGAGTTCTTCGGCGATAGAAGCGAGTTTTTGCTCAAACCGTTCATTGAGAAAGGTAATCGCCATCTGTGCACCCTGCTCCTGACACGCTTTGGCGATACCATACGCAATTGACTTTTTGTTGGCGATGCCCAAAATGACACCTTTTTTACCCTTCATTACCATAAAACACTCCGTAAAAATTAATGGGCTTATTTTACCATCATTGAGGTAAAATAAGCGCATCGTCTTAATTTATGGAACATAAGAGAGCTCTCATGAAAAAAATACTTATCATCAGCACCGGCGGTACGTTTAATAAAGTTTATGACCCGCTGCTTGGTACACTGAGAGTTGATGCAAGTTCTAAAGCAGTGGAAACCATAGCACAAAAATGGGGTTGTACCTTTGAAATCCTCAACATCATTGGCAAAGACTCTCTTGAGATGAACAACCATGACAGGCTTGAGCTTATCGCAACCATCTCACAAAGTGACTATCACCATATACTCATCATTCATGGTACAGATACAATGGATATTACTGCAGAGTATCTAGCAGATGGGGACTTGCAGAAGTGCATTGTACTTACGGGCGCGATGGTACCTTACAGCATCGATGCCACGGAAGCTACAGCCAATCTCTGCTCAGCCTACGTCTATCTTGATGCCACCAACCAAGAGGGCGTCTATATCGCCATGAATGGCATCATAGACTCTTACGAAAAAGTTAAAAAAGACAGAAACTTGGGCAAGTTTATACGCGTTTAAACAGACACAAGCCTAGCGGTGGTTTGCAACAGTCGGAGGAATAGACTCTCCTGAAGCCTGCATACTCAAAGCTTCGGGATACTCCGCATAGTGTTTTCTGACAGCTTGGGCTAGAGCTTTTTTTGTTGCCTCGGTCACAGGGGTAGGAACACCTTGTGGCATAGCTTCAAGTAAAGATGCAAGCAGTACATCTTGGGGATAGGGCATTTTATTGCGCCATGAAGCTAAAAGTTTTCTGTTCACATGAGACGGAATAGAGCCCATGATACCTATATCATTTTGGTCATGCACCAGCAGTCCTGAGGTTGTTCCCCTGTCAAGCGTCAGTACTTGAAACAGATAAAGCGTATGATACGTTAGCTGTTGCGCTTTCTCTTCTTCTGTAAAGGTGTGGTAATCACGCAGTTTGTCTGAAATGATGGCGATATAGCTTTCTATAACCCTCTCACCTACTTGCAGCACAAAGGCTTTATCTGCTTCAAAATCCCCGCTGTTATAGCCTTCAAGATAAAAATGGCTCACACCGCGATGTCTCTCTAAAGTGGGGATATAAAAATATCTGTCACCTTGGGCAGCACCTTGTTCATAAAGCTCACCGCTAACCTCTTTAAGTGTTGAAGAAAATCGCTCTTTGTCTGCTTGGGATTCATCCATGAGTGAAGGGTTTAAATCTGCCATCACACGCCAATACCCTGACCCCTCTTTCATCTGCGTCCATGAAATGTGCATATGCATAGAGGGTGCATGCGGATTATTGGGGTGGATAATGGTTGAAATAGCTGTAGCAGAACCCAGTTTTTTTTGCGCATCGTCATCATAATGCACCTGAGAAACATTGACCGAAGCAGAGTCAAACACTACGCTGTCTCTGGCTTCATAGCGTGTGCCTCCACCATGTATGCCCTCATCACGTTGCCAGCTCACCGCTTCAAAAGATTTGCCCTTGCCAAAGCGCAATGAGACAGCATTGAGCTTTGAGACAAAATACGCCTGTAAGCCTTCAACCAAAAGAGCCGCCTCTTTAGCCTGTGGTGATTTTGCTGGGATTTGAACCATTTAGACCCTTCTGTTTTAGGCATTATAACATAGTAATTTTTATTTCATTTTGATACAATACGCCATAGAAATCACCAAAAAATAAAGGAAAAAAATGAGAGCAAAAGTAAGCGCCGTTGCAAGTATTATCTTTTTGGCTGCTTTTGGCTTTTCAGGATGTACAAGTTCCATGAACGTAGCACCTGAAAAAACACAACACGCAAGAAAAAGCCCTGCGGTAAAACCTGTGTCCCAGAACTATGTACAGCCAAGCCCTGAAAAAAAAGAAGCGTATGAAAACACCATGAGAAAGGTAGCTTCTGGCATCAAAGATGACCCAAACTACAACCGAATTGCGCTGGACACACCTGAAAAAAGAGCATGGTTCAGAAGTATCACCTATCAACTCTGGGATAGACAAATCAGCAAACAGCAGTTTATAGCAGAAGGGCTTTCAAAGTACCCAAATCACCAGTATGAATTTCAATTTGTTATCAATGGATTTGATGCAAACTAGTTTTCAAAATGCACATAAGGAATCGGGTCTACTACTCCCGCTTCTTTAAATCCTTTTAACCTCAATCTGCAGCTGTCACAAACACCGCACGCCGCACCCTCAGACTGGTAACAGCTCCATGTGTCTTCAAGGGGTACACCCAGTTCCAAAGACTTTTGGACAATTTGGCTTTTTTTCAACGCAACCAAAGGCATGCGTATCTCAAGCACAGTCTCTTTTTTGGTACCCAGATTGATAGCTTTTTGCATCTGAGTGATATACGCTTCGGTACAATCAGGATACCCCGAACTGTCTTCTTCCACTACCCCAATAAAAAGTGCCTGCGCAGCATGTTTTTCGGCTATAGCAGCTGCGATGGAGAGAAAAATACCATTACGAAACGGCACATAGGTCACAGGCACACCCTCATCAATGCCTCCGGTAGGCACTTCAATGCTGGTATCTGTCAAAGCAGAAGCGCCAATCTGCCCAAAAAAAGGCAGATCAATCTCATAGTTTTGGCTCGCCCCAACAGCTACTGCAATCTTGCGAAAACATTCCAACTCTTTTTTTTCTGTTCGTTGTCCATAATTAAAGTGCACTGCAATGACTTCAAACCCCTCCGACTGTGCCATTTTGGCAGCAAGAGCACTGTCCATACCGCCAGAGATGATACATACAGCTTTTTTTACCATAAGGCTTTCCTTTTTGTTCCCATTTTACCAATATTTGGGTAAACTTTGAGCATGATAGATTTAGATAACCAAAGCACACTTGTACTTGATATCGAAGCACTTGAGAAGATTGCGGATACACTCTGTGACAAAGATGTAGAACTCATCATTACAGATGATGCGACCATACAAACACTCAACTATACACACAGAGGCAAAGATACAGCCACCGATGTACTCTCTTTTCCGCTTGAAGGTATCAGTGATGAGATAGTCCTTTTGGGTATGCCGTTAGGCTCCATCGTCATCGCAGAATCTTTTGTCAGACGCAAAGCCTTGGAACTTGGGCATACGCCTCAAGAGGAACTCTCTTTGCTCTTCATCCATGGTATGCTCCATCTTCTGGGTTATGATCACGAAAACGATGAAGGTGAAATGAGAGAGAAAGAGAAAGCGCTTATCGGACAGTTTCATCTTCCCCAAAGCCTTATCATCAGAACAGAGGAGTAAACAGATGGATTTTGTTATTTTTGTGATTGCTTTGGCGGTATTGATCTTGGGTTCAGATCTGCTCATCACACAAAGCGAACGCATCGCACTGAAGTTTAACATTCCAGAGTTTATTATCGGTGCGACCCTTGTTGCACTCGGCACATCATTACCTGAAATGGGTGCAAGTGTAGCCGCAAGTATCTACAACAAACCGGAAATAGCCATCTCCAACGCCATCGGAAGCAATATCCTGAATGTCACACTGATTTTGGCAAGTGTTTTTCTTTTCGCCGGCAAGCTCAATCCGGACAGAGATTTTTTTGCCAAAGACAGCACTTGGGCACTTGTTCCTGTGCTGGTGTTTATCTTGATGATCATTGATGGGGTCATCTCACGTTTTGATGCTTCTTTGTTACTGCTTCTTATGGGTGCCTATCTGGTCTTTTTGATTCAAGATACAAAAGATATGCCCCAAATAGAACACATAGCCCTAAGTAGAGACACCTTCAGCTGGATAAAAGTCATCCCCATGATTGTCGGCGGATTGATGTTACTCATTGTGGGTGCCCATTTTACAGTAGAGAGTGCTTCAAATATCGCTGCAAACTTTGGTATCTCTGATTGGGTCATAGGTATTATTATGGTATCTCTAGGTACTTCTTTACCTGAACTAACCGTAAGTATCTCAGCAGCCATCAAAGGCAAAGTAGATATGGCAATAGGAAATATCATCGGGTCAAACATGGCAAACATAACTGTTGTCCTTGGTGCAGCAGGCTTGGTAAACCCTATGCCACTTAACAGTATGGCGTATCTCTTTGATATCGTAACATTATTCAGTGCAACACTTATTTTAGTATTCATCACAGCCAATAAACTCTACACCAAATCAGCAGGTATCAGTTTGATTATCCTCTTAGGGCTTTTCTTGGACAACACGCTTCAAGGTCTCTAGCTACTTTTTGTTTGTAACTGTGACAGACTTTTGTGTGGCATCTTTTTCTTGAGCAAAATACCCCTTCTCATAGAGCCATTTGTAGATATCTGCAGCAATGGGTCCTGAGGTGCTTCCTCCATGCCCGCCATGTTCAACCAGGACGGTGACAATGTATTGGGGTTTTTCATACGGCGCATAGGTTGTTATCCACGCGTGTGAACGGTGGAAATACGCCAGTTGCTCTTCTTTCAGACGTTTTTGTGTGGACTGAGGAATGGCAGTCACCTGTGATGTACCCGTCTTGCCTGCTACAATCACAGGCAATTTACTCATCGTTGCAAATCCGGTTCCCCCAGGTGTATTACACACATCATACATCCCTTTTCTGATCTCATTTATATTGAAAGCGTCAAAGTCCATGTGTTTAAGTTCGGGTTTCACGATTTTTCCATCCACCTCTTTTACAATCTGCGGAGTGGGAAGGTAAGATGTTGCCATCAACCCCGTATAGCGTGCCAACTGCAAAGGTGTGACCAGATCATACCCTTGGCCGATAGACGCAATCACCGTTTCACCCAAATACCATGGCTGATTAAACCGTTTTCTTTTCCATGCCTTATCCGGCATCACTCCTTCATGTTCAAGCGGTAAATCTACACCTGTTTTTACACCCAGTCCAAAAGTACGAAGATTTTTAGCCATATCATCGATGCCTACTTTGAGACTTTTGTTATAGAAATAGACATCGCAACTCTCACGTATGGCTTTTCTAAGCCCCGTTGTTCCGTGTCCGTATTTGGACCAGCATCTAAACTTATGTTTACTTGAACCTAGCGTAATATGCCCAGAACAATGCTCCGAAGTACCTAAAGTGCCAGGCAATGCCT
>JAABRH010000061.1 GCA_011391015.1 Sulfurovum sp. | reverse complement strand
ATTATAGCAACTCTTACTTTTTGTGTTAAAAAATATGCCAAATTGACATATTTTTTACCATACCCCTTATATCCCCGTCTTAAAAGACGAGGGTTTACGTGTAAATTTCACTCCCATGTTTCCAGTCATTTCATTTTTATGTTTCCACTTTTTGGTCACTTTGTGAAATGAATTTTAGAAATATGTTGGCGAATGCAAGCAGACTAATTTAGATACCCTACTTCATCATAAAGATGGAGCGAATATGGAGAAGATTAGTATGTTAAAAATAAAAGAGGTGTTTCGTCTAAAGTACGAAGCCAAACTATCCGCCCGTAAAATATCAAGAGCTCTCAATATCAGCCATACGGTCGTGAATCAATATGTTAACGCTTTGAGTCTGTATCATTTCCCTATGAAGAGCTAATGGAGCTTAGTAATAAAGAGATTGTGACTAAACTTTTTGACCCAGGGTCCAAACCAAGCAAATATCCCATACCTGATTGGAGTAAAGTACATAAAAATCTGGGCAATAAGATTGTGACACTCGAACTGCTTCATGAAGAGTATAGGAAAGATTATCCAGACGGACATTATGGTTATACATGGTTCTGCAATCACTACAAAGCCTATGCTAAAAAGCTATCACCTTCTATGCGACAGGTGCATAAAGCTGGAGAGAAAGTCTTCATTGACTTATCCGGTGTGAGGGCAGCTATTGCTGATCCGCTTACAGGAGAAGTAAAATACGCTGAGATATTCGTAGCGGTACTTGGTGCTTCAGGTTACCCCTTTGTCATAGCTGTACCTTCCCAGAAAAAAGCCGACTTCATTTATGCGCACAATGAAATGTTCAAAGCCTTCGGCGGTGTGCCAGAACTCCTGGTGCCGGACAATTTAAAGTCAGCCGTCACAAGAGCAGATCGTTATGAGCCTGACCTAAATCCCGATTATGTAAAACTTGTCCAACATTACAGTACGGCCATTATGCCTGCACGGGGATACAAACCCAAAGACAAGAGTTTGGTGGAGCAAGGTGTTAAACTGATGCAAAGATGGCTACTTGCACGTTTGCGCCATACAACTTTCTACTCTATAGCCCAACTCAATCATGCGATCAATGAACTCATGCCGCTCTACCGCAATAAGCGTATGAAACGTTTGGGCGTAAGCCGACAAGAGTTGTTTGACAGCATTGATAAACCTGCACTTAAGCCATTGCCTGCAACAGGGTATGAATACAAAGAGTTAAAACTGCTCAAGGTGAGTATCGATTACCATATCCAGCTTGACCATGTACTCTACTCTGTGCCTTATCAACTTATCCATAAAAAAGTAGAAGTATGGTTCAGCACTAAAATGGTCTCTGTCTACTTTGAAGGTAAAGAAGTAGCCACGCATCCAAGGATTTACATGCGCGGGGCTTATTCTACTCAGAGATCACATATGAGTTCTGCACATCAAAAATACCTGGAGTGGAGTCCAGGAAGAATCATGAACTGGGGACTCACTGTCGGGAAGCAAACCTCTAAACTGCTGCAAGCCATCATGGAAAGAAAGCCGCATCCTGAAATGGGTTACCGTTCCTGTTTGGGGCTTATGAGAACTTACAAGAAACATATTGAAAATGGCATGAGCGAAGAACAGCTTGACGAGATATCCTCCTATGCCTTACGCTACCAGAAATTTAGACTGGGGCAGATCAAAGAGTTATTAAAAACCCCGCCCAAAGAGCAAGAAGATGATACGGAAATATCACTTCTTAACTTCCATGAGAATATTCGTGGCAGCAGTTATTATGAATAGGAAAATACAATGCAAATAAAAGAATTGACAGATGAACTAAAATTACATGCACTCTATGATGCACTGCAAGAGCAACTTGCCCAAAGTGCTTATGATGAGTTGCCATTTGAGAAACGCTTGCAACTTCTGCTTGAAGCGGAAAAAACCGGTAGAGAGGATAAAAAGATACAGAGATTACAATCTCTGGCAAAATTGCATGAAAAAAGTGCTGCCATGGAAGAGATCAGCTTTACGCCAACACGTGGCATACACAAGACAACACTACTGGAACTTGCTGGCGGTGGATACATTAAAAACCATCGTAATGTAATTCTTATCGGGGCAGCAGGCACGGGCAAGAGCTATATTGCCCAAGCATTAGCAAATAAAGCAATGATTCAAGGCGAGAGTGCTTTGTATCTTAGGGTACCCAGACTCATGCAGTTGCTTTCGTCTTCCAGAGGAGATGATGAGTATTTAAAAGTTTTAGCCAGACTTAAAAAGATAAAGGTACTTATACTTGATGACTTTGGCGTTTCACCACTCAAGGCAAGCGAAGCGCGAGACCTGCTTGAAATAGTGGAAGACAGAACTAATCTTTCCTCGCTTATTATCACCTCACAGCTACCCATTAAGGAGTGGCACGGACATTTACACAATCCTACAATCGCAGATGCTATTTTAGATCGGATAATCCACAATGCCTATAAGATAAATTTGGAAGGGGAATCGCAACGAAAGCTTCAAAATCAAAAGTGATGTTTCCAGTTATGGTACAATTACAGCAGTCTGTTTCATCCGTGAAAAAAGTGGAAACATGTTTGTGAAATGGGTGGAAACTTTGAGTGAAATCTACAGTTTACGGGATGATTGCTAAATGAACACAGCCAACAATACACAACAATGGAAGGCTCTCCAGCTCAAAGCAAGACATCAGGTCTACACTTTGCTAAGCGGGCAAAATCTCTCCAAACTCCACGGCGAAGGTTATGACTTTTCGCAATTACGTGAGTACCAGGTGGGTGATGACATCCGCAAGATAAACTGGACCATCACTGCAAAGATGGGGAAACCCTATATCAAAGAGTTGCATGCCAACCGCGAACTCTCTGTTGTTGTTTGCGCTTTAATGGATGGAAGCCTCTATTTCGGTTCTGGAAATACCAAACAAAAGAAGCTGACCGAAGTCGCAACTCTGCTGGGTTATGCTGCCCAACAAAACAGTAACCTTTTTACTGGCCTGTGTTACACGCAGGAGGCATGCAGTTCCACGCCTCCCACAAAACAGCTGTATCATATAGAACAGTTTTCTAGAAGCCTTTTTGAAGCCCCGCTACTTCACACTACGCTTGACTGCAGCGCTGCGCTTCAAGACCTTTTTAAAAGAATCCACAAGCCTTCCCTTCTCTTTGTACTTGGTGATTTTTTGGAAGAAGTTGACTTGTCGCTTTTGGCACAAAGACATGAAGTCATTGCCATAATCATTAGAGACAGAGAAGAAGAAATGCCTAAAAAGCTGGCTGAGGTAACGCTCTCTTCCCCAAAAGTTGCGAAGAAGATGGAAACATATTTTGGTCAAAGGAGTATAGAAAAATATCTTACAAAACTAAAAGAGAATGACAAAAAACTGGATGAACACTTTGCCAGATACGACATACGTTCTGTAAAAATTTTCACAACGGATGAGACGGTAAGTCAACTACTGAGGCTGTTCATGTAGTCCTAAAAAAGACAAAGAGTTGTCCCTCTCTTAACGCTTCTTATATGAACAATAGATACACAAAGACTACAAATAAAATGACGTGCAAAAACCCTTCCAATACATTTGTCTCCCCATCATTAAAGTTGACAATACTTACAAGTAAGGTCAACCCCAACATCACGCCCTGTACCGGCGTTATCGCCAGATCAATCTCCATCCCCATCAGACGTGTCACCAGGATAACTGCCGGAACTGTCAATAAAACAGTTGCCAAGGATGCGCCCAGGGCAATATTGACAACCGTTTGCATACGATTATCCAGCGCTGCACGCACAGCAGTAATCAGTTCAGGCGAAGCAGAAATCACAGCAACACCGACTGCACCTATGGAGAGCGGCAAACCGTAAGCGCTCAAAGTATTGCCCATAAAGACAGCCAAAACTTCAGACAGTACCCCAATGATCACAATCGAGACGACAAGATTGACACCATGATACCAGCCGTTGATTTTCTGATGCCCACAGGCCTCTACATCTACATCACAGGCTTCCTCTTCTTGCGGAATATACTCAAAAAAATACTTGTGGGATGCCACCTGTATACGGGTAAACGTGATATAAAGCAAGACAAACAACACCACTGTAAACAACATATAGCCCTCGATATGCGCCGCATCCATAAAATGCGGTATCACCATGGCGATACCGATAGCCACAAGCAACATAGAAAGATACGAATTGGAAGAATCTACATTATAGGGCTGCTCACCATGCCTTATGCCACCTATAATAGCCGCCATTCCCAAAAGCGCATTGATATCTAGCATAATAGCAGAGTAGATAGTATCACGCGCCAAGTGCGGATTGTGTTCATGCACCATCATAATAGCAATAATAACAATCTCCACCAAAACAGCCGATAGGGTTAAAATCAGTGTTCCATAAGGCTCACCGAATTTTTCTGCCAATTTTTCTGCATGATGCGCCACAGACAAAGCCGTATAGATAATCACCGCAAACAACAGGCTAAACCCTACAAGATTTCCGACCGTTGACAGTACCAAAGTATGCTCAAACTGTGTTACGCCGACATAGGCAATGAGTGCCACAAAAAGACTGTACTCTTTTGACAAATTTCTAAGCAAACTTCTCATTGGAGTAAATCTTTGAAGTTTTCAGAGGTATTGACTTTGAGTTTCCCGTCTACTTTTTTGAGACGCTCATCTCCTGATTTGTAGGCTTTTTTGAGCAATTTGGCTATATGCTCTTTTTCTTTTTCTGTAGTGATGTGCAACTGCTTTATAAATTTTTTTATCCCTATCCACTGCTTGTGGTTCTCTTTGTTCTCTGCCTCTTCAAAAACAACCTCTATGGGTTCTGTATCTGAGCGTTTATGTTCAAGCTGGTTGGCATATAGCTTGCGCATCTCATGGAAAGCATCTTTTAGTAAATTGATCTCGCCGCGTAGAGTAGAGCTTATCTGTTTGTTTGATTTTTTTAAATCTTTTACTGTACCCTTAAGTACTGCTATCGTTTCATCTTTGGCTTGCAGCAAAGCTTTATAGTCTTTAGTCTCAGTACTCGGTGACAAAAGTGTCGCTTTGTTTGCCAAAACGCTCTTTTCTTGGACTTTGGGTTCTGCTGTTGCTTTGGCTGGCTGCTCTTTGGACGGTGTGTCAACTACGATGTAAAGCTTACCTTCTACGCTTTTTGTTGTCAAGATTCCCCGTTTAATCTTCGCATAAACCGCTTGCCTTGAGATACCTATCTCTTGTGCATATTCCGCAGGTTTCATCAGTTTTTCCATCTCTATCCCTGTTTACAGTTTTGTAAATAATAGCATAAAGTTTATGAAAAGCTTACAGAAATCTTAGGGTGCCCTGAAGTGAAAATGAAAAATTATTTTTGCGTACCATCAAGAATCGGGACAAAAAGACATTGTTCTATGGCTTCAGAGGTAATGCGTCCATTTTTTTTGTAGTAACGGGTAATCACATGATAGCCATCTGTCACTTCCACTGGCGCAACTAAAATGCCCCCTTCCGCCAATTGCTCAAACAACACTTCGGGAATCTCTTTGGCTGTAGCAGAAAACAAAATGCGTTCGAAGGGTGCATACTGCTTCCAGCCTCTTTGACCATCATCAAAGCGTGTAATAATATTGTGCATCTCAAGCATCGCAAAACGGCTTTTTGCCTCTTTAAGCAGTTCATCGATACGCTCGATCGTAAAGACACGGCGACATATCTTACTCAGTATGGCTGCCTGATACCCAGAACCGCAGCCTATCTCAAGTACAGAGTCTATGCCTTCAAGCTCCAAGTGCTGTGTCATTTTGGACACGGTAAGCGGTGAAGATATCCATTGGCTCGCAGCCATGGGGAGGGCATCAAGATGGTAAGAGAGGTGTTTAAACTGAGTAGGGACAAAGGCTTCTCTGTCAACAGCTAAAAATGCCTGCTTGACATGTTCCTGCAGTGTAAAATGTTTTTCCATTTCTTCTACAAGTTTCTGTCGCTGCATCGCCTTTATCATCGCTACCCTTATCCCAAATAATGGCGAATTTTATCCAAAATCTAGTTAAAAAGGCTTTTGAGCTTCTCTAGCAGACTTGGCTCTTTGATGCCTCTGTCTTCATTATCCATCTGAGTATAGCTCTTGCACCCTGCTTCGCTTGCAAGGGTGCAAGCTTTTCGATAATACATTTTTTCTTTTTCTCTATTTTTCTCTACCCCAAAACCACCTCTATACATTAAAGCAACATTGATGCATGCATCTTTACTCCCTACTTCACACGCTTGTTCATAATACATTCTGGCTTTGACATCATCTTGTCTGATCTCCAGCCCATCCCTGTACATCGTGCCCAAACCTTCACAGGCAGAACGTATGCCTTTAGCGCATGATACTTCCAAGTAAGGTTTTGCTGCCTGATAGTGTTTGTTGCTTAAATAATTGTCCCCCAGCGCATCACAGGCTTTTTCGTGTCCAAACTTACACGCTTTGCGTACATACTCCACGCCTGCTTCTTGTTTCTCTTCAGCCATAAGCGACAACCCGACCTCATAACATGCCTGTATATCGCCCTTATTGCACGCTTCTACAGATACTTCAACCTGTGATGCATACATGCAGCTAACTCCCATCAGGACTATCCATATTACTTTCATACTCTTTCCCCCTTAATTCATGACGATATAGCGACGTATTTTTTTAATTTCTCTGAAGTCCAACCTGCCTTCTATTACCTTCAGTTTGTCATCTGAATTCACTTCACCCGTAGGAGAGATAATGGCACAGGACGATGCCATATCAGCATCACTGCTGTTTGATACAATCACATAACATTGATTCATCACGGCTAAGGCGCGCGAAAGTATCTCCAAATGTGTTTTGCGTGCCTTTCCCCACCGTGAGGGCACCAAGACCACATCTGCACCTTCAATTTGCTTCCACAACTCTTTAAAGCGCAACTCGAAGCAAATCAGTAATGCGTATTTCACCCCTTCTATCTCAAAAGGTTTGATCTGTTTCTTTTTGCCCATCCTAAAATAGAGATCTTCATCTCCCAGTCTAAAAAGTTTGACTTTGTTCTGCCTGTGTATCACCCTGTGTTTATGGATGACAACGGCTTGGTTGACAAAACCATCCCCTTCTTCAAGTATAAGACTCAAAGCAAGGATCTGCTCACCTACTTCTTTTTTCAGTGTCTTGAGTGCATTGGCAGAAAATTTTGCCGCTGTGGACATATGCGCATAATCAAAAGAGGTCAAAAAAACTTCTGGTGCGACAATGAGCTGTTTTTCCTGATGGGTTCGCAGATATGTCAGTAAGGTGTCTAGATTTTCCTGATACCTTGGACGAGAAGGCAGCTGAAGCGTCACCGCTTGCAACGGCGTAGGCAGTTCAAACATCTAAAGACCTAAAAGTCATCTAAATCCAAACTCCCCTTGGAGTAGTTTGTCACATTGCCCTCAAAGAAGTTGGTTTTTTGGTCATTAAACTGCGAGAAGTTATCGACCCATTTAATCGGATGCTCAACATTATAAAGCTTTTCCATCCCCACAGCATGCAGTCTCTTATCCGCAAGATGCTGAATGTACTGTTCAATGATTTTATCGGTGAGCCCCAGTATCTGCCCCTGCGTGATATAGGCACCCCATTCAGACTCAAGCTTCACTGCCGATCTGAACATCTCATACACCTCATCCAAAAGCTCTTTGGTGAAAAGTTCCGGGCGTTCTTTCTTGGTAGTATTGATCATATTTTGAAAAAGCAGAAGGTGGGTTACCTCATCTCTTTGGATAAAACGTATCATCTGCGCCGTACCCAGCATCTTATCTGAGCGTGCCAGCGTGTACAGATACGCAAACCCGCTATAAAAATAAATCCCCTCAAGAATCTGGTTGGCAAACATCGCTTTAACAATATTGGTATCGGTAGGATTGCTCGAAAGCTCTTCATATACCCTTGCTATGGCATCATTTTTGGTTTTGAGCATCATGTCTCTTCGCCACAACTCATAAATCTCTTTGGTATTGGTGGAGATACTATCTACCATCACCGCGTAGCTCTGAGAGTGCAAGGCCTCTTCAAATGCCTGTCTCACCAATATAAGGTTAATCTCCGGAGAGGTGATGTAAGGATTGAGATTATCCATAATATTGTTAGTCTGAAGCGAATCCATAAAAATAAGCTGGGCAAGTACTTTATCGTACGCCGATTTTTCTGCATCAGTAAGATGTTTATAGTCATTCACATCTCTGGTCATATCGACTTCTTTGGGAAACCACGTGTTGTTAAGCATCATCTCCCATAGATTGTATGCCCATTGGTATTTGATGTCATTGAGTTCAAAAATACCACTGGGGTCGCCTCCAAATATCTTACGTTCACTAGTTTTTTCTTTTGAATCGGGATTATATATTTTTTTGCGTTCCATCTCTTGGCCTTGATACATTTTTCGTGATTTTTAAGTGTAGCCATTATACTGATATTGGCTGATTTTTAGCTAGACAGGTGTTAGATGAGCACGAAACATCTAGCTGAGTAACGGTTTCTTAACCGTTTCTTGCATACGCCTCAAAACAATCGGATTTTACTCATCCCATTTTTGTTTGTGACGTTTTTTTTCGCTTGAGAAATAGTCATCTTCATCGTCCTCATCCATGGCTGACCAGCCAAAGAACTCATCGGTAAAGACTCTATCGTAACCCATTTCCATAAGCATTTCATCAAGTTTTTCGTAATCAGTGCCTACTTTTCTACAGTATTCCATCAATCTGTCACTGTCTTCTTTTTCGACACCGCTTACTTCCAATGCAAACCTAATTTCCTCAAAGGTCATTATTTTCTCGCCTATATTCTAAAATCGTACGCTTGAAAACAATTATAATCTATAATTTAAAATTTTGAGCTAAAAAAATGCTTAACTCACATTCAAAGCTTTTTAGCACTCGTTCCGTAAACCCTCGCCGCTAAGGGCGGGAATATAAGGAACAAAAATATGACATTGTGTCGTATTTTTATCATCACAGTTAAAATTCATATAAAATTAAAATACCAAATCAAGAAGGAACTTAATTGCTAAGAGTTTTAAAGATTCGTATTTATC
>JAABRH010000060.1 GCA_011391015.1 Sulfurovum sp. | reverse complement strand
AGGTCAGATAGGCTTAAATGGTGTGCTGATCCCTGAACTTACTGCTTTGTTGCCCATCGGTTTGCTTACAGGTGTGGCTGTGTATGTCTATTTGACTGATGAAAGAAGCCTTGCCTAGAGAGTTCCACACGCGCCAATTGCCCCTTTTAATCAACTTTTGGATAAAATCATCACAAAATAGACTTCAATGAGAGCGGCAGAGGAAAGTAGAGATGAAGATTGATTATCAGGCATTGGCAGACACATACGGTACACCCTTGTATCTGTATGATTTTGACTATATCCAGAATAGATATACTACGCTCAAAGATGCTTTTTCAGGTAAAAAATCGTTGATCAATTATGCCGTAAAAGCAAACTCAAATCTCTCAGTTATAGCCCATTTGGCGAAACTCGGTGCAGGGGCTGATTGTGTAAGCATCGGTGAAGTGCAAAGGGCTTTGAGTGCGGGCGTAGATAAGTATAAGATTATATTCTCCGGTGTAGGCAAACGTGATGATGAGATACGCGCAGCCTTGGAGTATGATATTTTGCTGCTGAATTTGGAGAGTGAAGCAGAGATGAAACGGGTTGAGATGGTCGCCAAAGCGTTAGGCAAAGAAGCCCGCATTTCTATTCGCGTCAATCCCAATATCGACCCGCAAACACACCCATATATCTCAACAGGATTGCATGAAAATAAATTTGGTGTAGAGATAGATATGGCAAAAAGAATGTATATCTATGCCAATAAATCGGAGTTTTTAAATCCTGTAGGTATCCATTTTCATATTGGGTCCCAACTGACAAAGCTTGAGCCGATACGCGAAGCCTGCGGTATCGTAGCAGATTTGGTCCGATCTCTTCGTGCTATTAAGATAGATATTAAATTTTTTGATGTGGGTGGAGGCATTGGTGTGGTGTATGATGATGAAGTAACCATCGACCCGCAAGCCTATACACAAGCCATTTTTGAAGAAACCAAAGGGTTGGATGTGACCTTGCTCTGTGAACCGGGGCGCTATATGGTTGCCAATGCGGGCGTATTTTTTACCAGAGTCCTGTATGAAAAAAACAATGACGGCAAACGTTTTGTCATCGTTGATGGTGCGATGAATGATCTGATACGACCTAGCCTATATAATGCCTATCATCGGATTGAAGCGGTGATGGTTGAGGGTGAAAAAACACCTGCAGATGTCGTAGGGCCAGTGTGTGAAAGTGGTGATTTTTTTGGTAAAAATGTACCTTTGCCACCACTGCAGCACAACGACCTTGTGGTCATACACTCAGCAGGCGCATACGGCTTTACGATGGCAAGCAACTACAATACCCGTGCCAAATGTGCAGAAGTGGCACTGCAAGGCGGAAAAGACAGGCTGATACGACAGCGTGAAACCTATGAAGATCAGGTACGTTTAGAATTGTCGTATTTGGAAAAGTAAGTCAAAAGCAGGGGCGGGATGATGACTTTAGATGCGTTAAGAGTAAAAATAGATGTGATTGACGATACATTGCTGAAGCTTTTTAATGAGCGTATGGAGCTTGTCCATAAGGTTGGGGAACTCAAAAATACCACAGGGGCACCCATCTATCGTCCAGAAAGAGAACAAGCTATCTTAAATCGTCTGAAAGCCCAGAACAATGGAAGACTGACAGACTCTGCAATCGATGCACTGTTTTTAGAACTCTTTGCCGTGGCTAGAAACCTTGAGTTGCCTGAAGGCGTAGCCTATCTAGGGCCTGAAGCGAGCTTTACCCATCAAGCGGCAGAGAGCAAGTTTGGTGCCATGTCCACCTATTTGCCTATGGCATCCATTCGTGCCATTTTTAGAGAAGTCGATAAAGGCAGAGCCAAGTTCGGCGTCATCCCCATAGAGAACTCCAGCAACGGAATCGTCAGTGATACGATCAACTGTCTCAAAGAGTATGATTTGAAAATTATTGCAGAAGTGATGATCGATATCCATTTGGCATTTGCAACGATTTGTGAAAACATCAAAGATATCAAACGTATTTACTCTAAAGATATCGCTTTTGGGCAATGTCGTGACTTTTTACAGGATTTGGGACTGGATGATGTGGAGTTGATACCCATAGAATCCACTGCCAAAGCAGCCAAAATGGCAACTAAAGATAAAGAATCTGCTGCTTTGTGTCCCAGTGTGGCTGCGAAGATGAATAATTTGCCCATCCGTTTTGAGAATGTAGAGGACAATAGCAACAATAGAACCCGTTTTTTTATTGTCAGTAATTTTGAAAATCAGGCTTCAGGATCCGATAAGACTTCTATGTTAGTCAGACTTTCAGATAAACCGGGAACACTGGTAAATTTTTTAAATGATTTTGAAAAGGCCAATATCAATCTTATGAAGATCAAATCACATATTGTTGAAGGTGAGTCTATCTTCTTTATAGAGTTTAACGGGCACAAAGACGATGCGCATATCCGTCCGATATTGGAAAAACACCACAATGAAATCAAAGTATTGGGCTCCTACGTAAAAGAGATAGACGATATATAATACAGTAGCATTGAAGGAAAATGAATATGAAATTTAACAAAGTATTGGAAGATATTAAAATATATGAAGCGGGAAAACCCATAGAGTTAGTGGTACGTGAATTTGGTATCGCACCTGAAAATGTAGTCAAATTGGCTTCGAATGAGAACCCGCTAGGCACAAATCCTGCTGTGGCAAAAGTCATAGCAGACAATGCACATAAGGCACATCTGTACCCCGATGACAGTATGTTTGAACTCAAAGCCGCTTTAGCCTCTAAGTATGCCGTACAGGAGAATAATCTTATCATCGGTGCAGGTTCAGATCAGGTGTTGGAGTTTATCTCACGCGCAGTGCTCAATGAAAACTCGTCGGTACTTATGAGTGCCGTGACCTTTGCTATGTATGAGATTTATGCAAAACAGATGGGCGCAAAAGTCATCCGCACTGCGAGTTATGCGCATCAATATGATGAGTTTATGGAAGCCTACCGTATGCACAAACCCCGTATTGTCTATTTGTGTACACCCAACAATCCTACAGGTGACGGCACTAGCAAAGAAGAAGTACTGGCGATTATTCATGCGGTTGACAAAGAGACCTTGGTGGTGGTCGATGGTGCATATATGGAATATGCTGCTGCAAAAGATGCAAACTATGCCATTTCACCCAATGAATTGCTTGGTTTTGAAAATGTGATCTATTTGGGTACGTTTTCAAAAGCGTACGGTTTGGGTGGTATGCGTGTGGGCTACGGTATCGCACAACCAGAACTGATTCATGAGCTCTATAAAATGCGTCCGCCGTTTAATATATCTACACTCTCTTTGGCTGCAGCCATAGAAGCGTGCAAGGATGACAGTTTCGTCAAAGAGTCTATCGCTTTGCATCAGGAAGAGATCAAGCGATATGAAGCATTTGCCAAAGAGCAAGGATTTGGGTACATCGAGAGTTATACGAATTTTATTACCTATTTGTTTGATGAGACGATGGATTCAACCAAGATTGCCGATGCGCTTCTAAAGCGCGGTGTCATCATCCGAAATCTTGCTTCCTATGAGATGAATGCCATACGTATCACCATCGGGACAACACGACAAAATGACATCTTTTTTAAACATTTTTTAGAAGTGACAGCTTGAAAAAAGCTAAGATCGTCACATCGGATGAAGTGAAAGTACAAACATTTGTTTTGTCTGATTTTATCAATGGTAAGGCTCCACGTGATACGATGGCAAAAGTAAGCAAACAAGAATTAAAGTCTTTGGCACAAACTCTGGGATTGACGTACGATGATTCGCAGATTGTTTTTGCAAAAAAACTTTTAAGTGCCTATTTGCAGAGGAAGTAGATGATGAGAGATATAAAAGCCTGTTCTATAGAAGAACTCAACATACTTGCTGAAGAGATTAGACAAAAAATATTACAGACAGTGAGCAAAAACGGCGGACACTTGAGTTCTACTATGGGTGCAACGGATCTGATTATCGCTATGCACAGTGTTTTTGATGTTGAACAAGACCCTTTTATCTTTGATGTCAGTCATCAAGCCTATGCACATAAACTCCTTACAGACAGATGGGATACGTTTGACACACTGCGTCAGTTTGGGGGTATCTGTGGGTACACCAAACCCAAAGAGTCAAAGTATGACTACTATGTTGCAGGGCACAGTTCTACGTCTATCTCTTTGGCAGTGGGTGCGGCTAAAGCCATTGCACTCAAAGGCGAGAAACGTATTCCTGTGGCATTGATAGGCGATGGGAGCATGAGTGCGGGTATGGCGTATGAGGCTCTCAATGAATTGGGTGATAGAAAATACCCTGTAGTAATCATCCTTAATGATAATGAAATGAGTATCGCAAAACCCATCGGTGCCATTTCTAAATTACTTTCTCAAACAATGGCAGGCTCATTTTATCAGAAGTTTAAAGCCAAAGTAGAAAAAGTACTCGAGCATTTGCCTGAGAGTGCAAGCTACATGGCAAAACGGTTTGAAGAATCTTTTAAATTGATCACTCCCGGCATACTTTTTGAAGAGATGGGTATTGAGTATATCGGACCGGTAGATGGTCATGATATAGCCTCATTGATAGAGACGCTAAACATTGCGAAGGCTTTGGGTAAACCGGTCATCATCCATGCCCAAACAACCAAAGGCAAAGGATATGAAATTGCTGAAGGAACGAAAGAACATTGGCATGGTGTGAGTGCGTTTGATTTGAAAACTGGCATCGCACCGCAAAAAAACGGTGCCAAAGCAGCAACGGCTATCTTTTCTGAAATGCTGGTTGAATTGGCAGATAAAGACGATAAAGTAGTGGGGGTCACCGCTGCCATGCCAAGCGGCACGGGTATGAGTGCGGCAATCGCCAAATACCCGAATCGTTTTTGGGATGTTGCAATAGCCGAACAGCACGCGGTAACTTCGATGGGACCTTTGGCAAAAGAAGGATTTAAGCCGTTTTGCACCATTTATTCCACTTTTTTACAACGCGGATACGATCAGGTGATTCATGATATCGCACTGATGGATTTGGGTGTGGCTTTTGCTTTGGACAGAGCCGGCATAGTGGGAGAAGACGGAGAGACGCATCAAGGTGCCTTTGATATCTCTTATTTGAGAGCCATACCCAATATGACACTGCTTGCACCCTACAATGAAACCACGATGAAGCTTTGTATGGGATTTGCTAAAGAGTACACTCATCCTTGTGCCTTCAGGTATCCAAGAGGTGCATTTTTGGCGCAAGACAGGCAAAGCCCCCCTTATGAGCTTGGCAAATCTGTACTTCTAAAAGAGGGCGAGGAAATCCTTTTCATCGGTTACGGCAATGGTGTGGGCAGAGCCGAGCAGACAGCACAACTGGTCGATGCGAATGTGGGTATTTTGGATTTGCGTTTTGTCAAACCCTTGGATGTCTCGATGCTCACACAGCTAAGCTCACGCTATAAAAAATGGTTTGTTTTTTCAGATTCAGCTGCCCTGGGTGGTGTAGGTTCAGCACTTTTGGAATTTTTAAGTGAGTATAAGATACAAGGTGTGCAGGTTACTACGTTTGAGTACGATGATGCCTTTATTACCCATGGCAATACCGCACAGGTTGAAGAGTCTTTGGGCATCCTGCCCGAACAGTTGGCACAAAAGATTTTGTAATGCTGACTTGGCTCTGTTTTGGGACAGTGAACTTCAATAAGTATCTAGGCAGATATTTTTTCAAGTTCAGTGACAGTGAACAAAAATAGTAAAGGAATAAAAATGGCTAACGAATACATTTTTACAAGTGAATCGGTAACCGAGGGTCATCCAGATAAAATGGCTGATCAGATCTCAGATGCTATACTGGATTATATCATCGAAAAAGATCCGCAGGCCAGAGTGGCGTGTGAGACGTTAGTGAGCAATGGTTTTTGTGTTATTGCAGGAGAACTTAAAACAACCGCGTATGCACCGATGCAAGAGATTGCAAGAGAAGTGATTCGTGAGATTGGTTATACCGATGCACTTTTTGGTTTTGATTACCGATCAGCAGGCGTGCTTAACGGTATAGGAGAGCAGAGCCCCGATATCAATCAGGGTGTTGATCAGGCTTCGGGTGAGATTGGTGCGGGAGATCAGGGCTTGATGTTTGGTTATGCCTGCAGTGAAACGCCAGAACTGATGCCTTTACCTATATCACTGGCACACAAACTGACAAGTAAATTGGCAGAGGTACGTAAAAATGGCACAGTGCCATTCTTGCGTCCTGATGGAAAAGCACAGGTTTCAGTCAAGTATCGTGACGGGAAACCGGTTGCCATAGATACCATTGTCGTCTCAACACAGCATCATGACAATGTTTCACTCGAGCAGGTGCAAAAAGCAGTACTTGAAGAAGTCATAAAGGCTGTGATACCGGCGGCATTGATGTCTGAGGATATTACATATCATATTAATCCGACAGGACGTTTTGTCATCGGCGGGCCTCAAGGTGATGCCGGACTTACAGGAAGAAAGATCATCGTCGATACCTACGGCGGTTCTTGTCCTCATGGCGGTGGTGCATTTTCAGGTAAAGATCCTACAAAAGTAGACCGCTCAGCTGCCTATGCTGCGCGGTATGTGGCTAAAAATCTCGTTGCTGCAGGCGTATGTGAAAAGGTAACTTTGCAAATAGCCTATGCAATCGGTGTGGCAAAACCCGTTTCGATTTATGTCGATACCCATGGTACCGAAAAAGTAGATGCATCGAAGATATCAGCCTGTGTGGATGCATTGTTTGATTTGACACCCAAAGGCATTATCAAAGAGCTGGATCTGCTTAGACCGATTTATAGAAAAACAGCGGCGTATGGTCATTTTGGTAGGGAAGATGAGGACTTCACGTGGGAAAAAACCCCAAGAATTGGGGATATTCAAGCCTATTTGGGGTTGTGATTGTGTAAAAAGAGGATTCCTCTTTTTTGCACTCATTTTTTAGAGCTTTTAAAGTTTTTTTTAAAAATCTTTGGCTATAGTTTGAAATCTAAATAAAAAGGAATGAAAATGGCAGTAATTATTAATGATACCTGTATTAACTGTGCGGCATGTATTGACGAATGTCCGGTAGAAGCAATCGTAGATGAGGATGATAACCCAACGGGTGAAGAGTATCACTACGTATATCCTGATAAATGTGTTGAGTGTGTAGATCACTTCGATTCTCCAGCTTGTGCTGAAGCGTGTCCTACTGAGGGTTGTATCACATGGGATATGCCATTTACAGAAGACTATAAAGATCATTACAATGGAGATAACTACATTGACGGTCAAGCGTATGTTATGAAAGATGCTAGTCTTGTAATGCCTACAAGAGCAGACATTTCAATCGAAGACAGAAAAGCTAGAAAACCTGTAGTAGAAGATTAATTTCTACTTCATTACGGGAGTGCTATTTGCACTCCCGCTCTTCTTCATTATCCTTTAAACTTAATCTTATTTTAATATATTTTTCGATACTATTCCGACCAAATGCTCTCCAAAAAAATGATTTTGGAAGTAAATTATCCTTTAGGAATAGACAAGATGGAACAAACATTATCAATCATCAAACCAGATGCGGTAGCTAAAAATGTAGTGGGTCAGATTCTTGCAAGATTTGAAGCAGCGAACCTTAGAATTGCAGCAACAAAGAAAACAAGACTTTCACGTGTAGATGCAGAAGCATTTTATGCAATCCACTCTGAAAGACCATTCTTTAAAGACCTTGTAGATTTTATGATTTCAGGTCCTGTTGTAGTAACAGTACTAGAGGGCGAGAATGCAATGGCGATCAACAGAGAACTGATGGGTGCAACCAATCCTGCAGAAGCAGCTCCAGGAACAATCAGAGCCGATTTTGCCGACAGTATCGATGCCAATGCAGTGCACGGAAGTGATTCGGTTGAAAATGCAGTCAATGAAATCAACTTCTTTTTTGCTCAAAGAGAGATTTATTAAAGTCACAAGCTATGAAAATAGTTTTTGACAAGATTGTCAGTACACCGATGCCCATTGAGACGTCTGTTGAAGGTGTTTCTTTTTTGGGGACATTAAAAAAAAGTGGTTATCATCAGGTACTTCTTGCGGGACAGATGGCAGGGAGTTTGGAGTTGAATTGTGATAGATGTGGGCAAGCCTATAGCTATCCGATAGATAATGCACTCAGACTTAAGTTGAGCGATATTATATCTGAAGATAAAGATGATTTGGATATAATTGAATTTTTGGATGGTGAAATTGATATGGATTACATCCTTCAAAGCGAAATAAACACCTTCAAAAGCGCCTATAATTATTGTGAAAAATGCAGTAATAGCGACGAAGCATTTGAAGTAGAATATTAAATAAAATTGTAACAAAGGACAAAAAATGGCAGTACCTAAAAGACGTGTGAGTCACACAAGAGCAGCAAAAAGAAGAACACATTATAAATTGACATTACCAATGCCGGTAAAAGATACAGATGGAACATGGAGAATGCCTCACCATATGAATATGACAACCGGTGAGTACAAAACTACAAAAGCGTAATCCCAATGATTAGAATTGCGATTGACGCAATGGGTGGGGATTACGGTCCTGAACCCATTATAGAAGGTGTTGTACAGGCACTTGAAGTAAAAAAATTTCTTCCTATATTAGTAGGTAACAGCGATGAGATACGCGCTTTCCTGCCTCCATATTATGCAGATAAAGTTGAGATTGTTGAAGCATCGGATGTTATATCGATGGATGATCAGGCAACCAATGCATTAAAACGCAAAGATACTTCCATCTATAAAGCAGTAGAACTTGTACGTGACAAAGCGGCATCAGCCGTAGTCTCTGCAGGTCATAGTGGTGCAACGATGACCCTTGCTACCTTACGTATAGGACGCTTGCCGCATATCTCAAAGCCTGCACTTGCAACCCTGATGCCCAGTGTGATCGACACGAAAACATTGGTGCTTGATGTAGGGGCGGTAACGGACTGTACAGCACAAAATCTTTATGAGTTTGGTGCAATGGGAGAAGCCTATGCGCAGACTATTTTGGGCATAACTTCACCCAAAGTAGGACTCTTGTCTAACGGTTCAGAGGACTCTAAAGGCAACGCTTTGAGCAAAGAAGCATTTAAATTACTCAAAAATCTGAAGGGGTTTGTGGGCAATGTGGAGGGACGTGATATTTTTAACGGAAATGTCAACGTCATTGTTTGTGACGGGTTTACGGGTAATATTCTGCTTAAAACCAGTGAAGGGGTTGTCGATACAATCTTTACACTGATGAGACAATATATACGTAAATCTTTACCAGCAAAAATCGGTGCCTTAATGATGAGAAAAAAAGTTTTTGGCAATATGAAAATGCAGGTAGATTATGCTGAATATGGTGGGGCGCCACTGCTTGGTATTGATGGTTGCGCGATTATCTCCCATGGAAGCTCTAATGCAAAAGCGATTAAAAATGCTATATTTCAGGCGATTCGCTACACTGAATCAGATGTCAATAAAACAATAGAAGCACTCCTTTCTGATACAAAATAACACCAAAAACACTG
>JAABRH010000006.1 GCA_011391015.1 Sulfurovum sp. | reverse complement strand
CTCTAAAAATATCTTTATTTTTTACTTGAGTAACAGATGTGTAACCGCAACTGCAAAAGCAGATGCACCGATATAGCCTGCTCCAAACAAAAAAGAAGAGATCAGTTTAAGTAGCGGTTGAAATCTCCATTTGACAAGCAAAATGATAAGTGACCCGATCAATGATGGTAAAAAAACATACGCCATAGCATACCCCAAACCAAAATTATTTGGTATCAAAATCTGCGTTGAAATAAGTATTCCTATCACAAACACTGCAACTATGTACATCGCCATATATTTGATCGTTCCATATTTTGTTAAACTGTCATTAAGGCTTAGTTCTTGTGTAAAAACATCTTTGATATCAGAAAAATCAGAATCTTTCAGTGACAGCTCTTCACAGACAAAGAAAATAATAATACTTCCAAAAAAACCTAACCCTATTGCAATCATTAACATTCCCATAGTAAATCCTTTACATTTGTATTTTCTTGTACAACTTAATTGTAACGTAAAATAATACAATATTAGTTTTATTTATAGAGTTAATTTACGAAACAAACATATTTTGTAAAAAAGATATAGTCTATCAAAACGCTAAATGAGAAAAAATAAAGAGGGTTGCCTGCACTTAAGAGAGCAGGCAAAGTAGTGTTATTGTAGTGAAACGACTATTCAACCATCGCTTCAAGTTCGGCTTTTGAAACCTTATTGAAGTTTAGGTATTTATAAATATCATCAGACATCTCTGGCTTGATTTTGTTTTGTACCACTTTGAGGTACTCTTCAGCAGTTGGTATCTTACCGTTAAGCGCAACCACGGCAGCCAGTTCAGCAGATCCAAGATACACTTGAGAGCCTTTTCCAAGCCTGTTGTCAAAGTTACGTGTTGATGTAGAGAATACCCAGGCATTTTGTTTTACTGAAGCTTGGTTACCCATACACAATGAACACCCCGGAGGCTCAATACGCGCACCTGCCATACCAAATACAGAATAATACCCTTCTTCGGTCAATGTCTTCTCATCCATTTTTGTCGGAGGACAAATCCACAATCTCGTCTCAACTGCACCCTCACCTCTAAGTACTTCAGCATTGGCTCTAAACAAACCGATGTTCGTCATACAAGAACCGACAAATACTTCATCAATATCTGTTCTAAGACCTGCGGCATGCACTTCTGAGAGTGTTTTAACATCATCCGGATCGTTAGGGCATGCTACAATCGGTTCTTTGATTTCAGACATATTAATCTCAATCACCGCTGCATACTCAGCATCTGCATCTGGGCTTAGAAGTACAGGATTTGCTACCCAGTCTCTCATTTTTTGTGCACGTCGCTCTAGTGTCGCTCTGTCTTCATAGCCTTGAGCGATCAACTCTTCAATCAGAGCGATGTTTGACTCCAAGTACTCAATGATAGGCTCTTTGTCAAGCTTGACTGTACACGCAGCAGCTGAACGCTCAGCAGAAGCATCTGAAAGTTCGAACGCCTGCTCACATTTAAGCTGCTCAAGACCTTCGATCTCAAGAATGCGTCCTGCAAAGATATTTTTCTTACCTTTTTTCTCAACTGTCAGCAAACCGTCTTTAATCGCCTGATACGGAATCGCATTTACCATATCACGCAGTGTGATACCCGGTTGCATCTCACCGCTAAATCTAACCAATACAGACTCAGGCATCGTTAAAGGCATAGAACCTGTAACCGCTGCAAACGCAACAAGACCTGAACCAGCAGGGAATGAGATACCGATCGGGAATCTTGTGTGTGAATCCCCACCTGTTCCTACAGTATCCGGAAGACACATTCTATTGAGCCAAGAGTGGATAACCCCATCACCTGGTCTAAGTGTAAACCCTTTTCTCTCTGTCATAAACTGTGGAAGTGTATGCTGGAGGATGATATCGGCTGGTTTTGGATAAGCGGATGTATGACAGAAAGACTGCAATACAAAATCTGCACCAAAGCTCACCGCAGCAAGATCTTTTACTTCATCTCTTGTCATAGCACCTGTAGTATCTTGTGAACCTACCGTTGTACATACCGGCTCGCAGTACACACCTGGTTTTACACCATCAAGACCACACGCTTTTCCAACCATTTTTTGTGCAAGGGTGAAACCTTTGCCATTATCTGCAGGCACTGCTGGCTTGATGAAGATATCTCCGGCATCCATGCCCAACGCTTCTCTTGCTTTTGCTGTCAAACCTTTACCAATAATGAGTGGTACACGCCCGCCTGCTCGCATCTCATCAGGAAGTGTGTTTGGCTCGATAGTAAACTCTGATACCACTTTACCGTCTCTTTCAATCGCGCCATCAAAAGGCTTAAGCACGATGACATCACCTGTATTAAGCTCACCCACTGGTGCTTGAATCGGTATACAGCCTGAATCTTCTGCAGTATTGAAGAAAATCGGTGCAATGATGTCACCGATAACCACACCGCCTGTTCTTTTACCCGGGATATAAGGGATATCTTCACCCATATGCCATTGTAATGAGTTAACACCTGATTTTCTTGATGAACCCGTACCTACTACATCGCCTACATACACAAGCGGATGTCCTTTTGTTTTGAGCTCTTTCATCGTCTCAAGCGGGTTTTCCATTCTGTTTACAAGGAATGAGTTTGCGTGTACAGGAATATCTGCTCTGGTAAAGGCTTCTGAAGCAGGTGAAAGGTCATCCGTATTGGTCTCGCCAGGGATTTTATACACAGTGAGTGTAATCTCTTTTTGCATGGCTGGTTTGTTGAAGAACCACTCTGCATTTGCCCAGGACTCTATCACTTCTTTTGCCAATGCATTGCCGCCATCCATCAAAGATTTTACATCATTGAATGAATTGTAAACAAGCAAAGTGTTTTTAAGCTGTGCTGCTGCAGACTCTGCTACTGCTTTATCTGATGAACTGAGTGCCTCAACAAGAGGTGCTACGTTAAATCCGCCCAGCATCGTTCCCAAAAGAACCGTTGCTTTTACACCGTCTATGGAATCACAGGAAACATTGCCCTGAATAATATCATTTAAAAATGCTGCTTTGATGTACGCTGCATCATCTACACCTGCAGGGATTTTGTTTTCAAAAAGTTCCATCGCGTAAGCCGAATCAACGATTGGGCTTGCTTTCAGCAACTCTACAAGTTGTGCTGTCTGATCTGAAGTGAGTGCAAGAGGTGGTACACCCAACTCTGCACGTTTTGCTGTATGTGCTCTATAGTCTTCCAATAAGGCCATTGTGGTCTCCTGTGTATTATTTGTCCCTTATAGTAGCAAAAAATGATTTGAAAGAGCCACAGGAAATAAAAGATGTTGAAGAGATAAAATATTTGTATCGGATAGTTACAGGAAAAATACAATATTCTGTGCCAAAAGCGACGATTTGACACACATTAGGTATTTAGAGGATTTCTCTGTTACCTTTTGCATTGGGTTCACTGAGTATACCCATAGCTTCAAGTTGTTCTATGATGTTGGCAGAACGGTTATAGCCTATCTGCAGTTTACGTTGCAAGTAGGAGATAGAAGTTTTATTGTCCGTTAAGATGACCTGTTTTGCTTCTTCAAATAAAGGATCAAGCTCCATGCTCGTATTTTGTGACTCGCTAGTGCTGGCACCACCTGCAACCAGATAACTTTCATCATACTCAGGCAAGCGCTGTGCTTTAAGATACTCTACGATTTCTTCTATCTCTTCTTCTGTGTTCCACGGTGCGTGCAACCTCACAAGACCCGTAGCACCAGGAGGGGTAAAGAGCCCATCACCACGACCCAGCAGACTCTCTGCACCCATGGCATCAAGGATGACTTTGGAGTCTATACGCTGCCCTACTCTATAGCTTAATCTTGAAGGAAGATTTGCTTTGATGAGTCCTGTAACGACATCCACGCTGGGTCTTTGTGTCGCAACAATGAGATGGATACCTGATGCTCTTGCCATCTGCGCTAATCGTGCGATGGAGTACTCCACTTCCTTGCCGCCGTTCATCATCAGATCTGCCAACTCATCGATCACGACCACAATAAAAGGCAAAGCATCAGCCGAGCCGTCGTTTCTTACTTTTTCATTATAATTGTCTATATTTTTAGTACGGTTTTCAGCCATCAGTTTATAGCGGCGTTCCATCTCACCTACCATATTAGACAGTGCCGCGATCGCTTTTTTAGGTTCCGTGATAACTGGCGTGATGAGATGGGGGATGTCATTATAGATGGAAAACTCCAGCATCTTGGGGTCAATCAGCATTAGTTTAAGCTGATCCGGGTCATTTCTGTAAAGAAGCGAAAGTATCATCGCATTGATACCCACTGATTTACCCGAACCCGTCGTTCCTGCTATGAGTAAATGGGGAAGCTTTTTGATGTCGGTGATAAACGGTTTGCCGACGATGTCTTTTCCTAGAGCTACCGTCAAAGGAGAACTGGACTCTTTAAAGAGATCACTTTCGAGTATCTCACGTAGATAAATCGTATCGATGGTTTCATTAGGTATCTCTATGCCGACCACATCACGCCCGGGGATAGGGGCTTGTATGCGTATGGTCTCAGCGGAAAGCGCCATAGCAAGGTCATCTTGCAGGTTTAAGATTTTGGAAATCTTGACATTGGGTGCGGGCTTAAACTCAAAGGTCGTCACCAATGGGCCGCTGTAGGTTCGTACCACATCACCTTCAACCTTAAATTCTTGCAGTTTGGATAAAAGCTCTTCAATTTTTCTGTCTATCTCAGCTTCATTGATCTTTTTGGTTGCTTTAGGAGCTTTTTGGAGAAAATCAAGTTTGGGCAGCTTGAAATTCTTCGGTTTCAGCACTGTACCTTTGTCGATCTGCTCCATCAATTTTGAATTTTCCTCAAGCTCACTGACGATCTCTACGTGTGTAGCTGTCTTGGTGCTCTTGGTTAAGGTCTGACTCTCCAGCATCTGTTCTTCAAATTCGGCTATCTCCTCAAAAGCAGGGTCATCTGTCTCTTCAGGCAAAAGAGCTGCTTTCTTTGGTACATAGGCTATGCTTTTAGGAATTGCTGGCTTTTTCTTTGGTGTTTTTGCTTTGGTGTTTTCCTCTATTTGAAGTGAGGGCATCATGCCTTCATTGTTTAGAGGCGAGTTGAAAGGGTTTGTAAAAATCTTTTTAAGTATTTTATTCAACCCGCCCAAGAGTCGCAGTGTTCCCAAAAACAAACGAGGGAAAAAAGAGAGTGAAACTTTAGGTGTTTTTTCTTTCAGACTGGACAATCGGAAGTCATCATCCAAAACAAAAACCAGTGAAAGTGCCATCACCATCAGCCACAAAAGCCACAAACCTGCTTTTCCGATAAGCGGATGCAAAAAAGAAACAATCTGCGAACCGATAAGACCGCTGTTTTTGGTCTCTAAAACCAAAGAAGCAAAGAGAATCAGTCCGATAAACAAAAGTATCCATCCCAAATAAAAATCCAATTTTTTTCTTACTTTTACATCTGAGTAAAGTTTATAGAGAGGATAAAACAGTACAAACATATTGACATAGGCAAGGTGTCCGAATAAAACAAGATTGGCATTGCCTATCTTTTTACCTATATCTCCCACCAGTGCTGTGTCAAGGAAAATAGTAGAAAACGCCGCATAGATAAATAGAATGGCTGTGATGATAATCGTAATTTTCAAAGTTTCTCCGCATATCATATTAAATAATAAATTTATTATATCCAATTTAGTTTAGCCACCTATGAAATGCCGTCAAAATACATTCTGGCAGACACAAAAAGGTTTCCAAGCAACAGACTAAACACTCTTTAAGCCAAGCAGCGGTAAAATCCCGTTTACGTTTTATAGCGTATGTGCCTCGGTGATGGAACTGGTAGACTTGGTAGACTCAAAATCTTCTGCCTTCGGGCGTGTCGGTTCGAATCCGACCCGGGGTACCATCTTATTTACAACTTTTTTTCACTCTTTTAAACTCTCTCTATTTTTATCTTTTTCTTGTATGATGGCTTTAAAAAATTTGGCATTTATTATGGCAAACGTAATCAAAAGGTAATGGAATATGAAAAAAATCGGCATAGGCATAGACTATAGTAACGTATGCAAAGACTACAACACGATGTATCTGGATAGAGACAACACCGACAAAGAGACGATCGTCTGTATGACACAGGTCATAGAGTGGCTCAAAGCACTTTTAAATGAAATGGTAGAAACCTACAACTACCGTATCTACAGAATGAATCAAGATACACCTGTAACCATCGAAGATGTTGCACACAGAAGGTTTCTGTTTTACTCTTTGGAAAAAGAGATGCTGATGCAAACTTTTGTAGTACAAGCTCAACCGGTCGCGCATGATACCCTGACACAATGGGCAGATAACGCACAAGATGGAATGCTCATCCAAAATGATGCTGAAGGAGAAGGGCTCTTTTTTTACTTGGAGGAAAACTCTCCCCTACACCAATGGCTGATGAAAAAGTTAAACCATTTTTCTTTGGAAGATGTGCCATTCGATGTATAACAAGAGGAGTGTCTCTTAGTGAGATGAACCCTTTTTTATGCCAAAGGGCTTAAACACCACGACCAAAAGCGGTGAGAAGATTAGATCTGAGACGATTGCTACAAGCAAAACAATCACCGTCAATAGACCAAATATAAGTGTAGGTATAAAGTTCGATGTTACCAAGACCAAAAAACCCACTATGGTTGCCAGCGAATAATAAAACATACCAAAAGCAATCGTTCCGTGTGCTCTGTGCATGGAAGCAATATAATCTCCATCATGCGCGAGTTCTTCTCTAAAGCGATAGAGGTAGTGAATGGTATTGTCCACGGTGATACCAAGTGCGATAGAGGCGATCGTGATACTCATCATATCTAGAGGTATCCCCGTAGCACCCATAATGCCAAAAATGACACTGATGGGAACCATATTGACCGTCATAGCCAGCAAAGCGATCTTGAAAGAACGGAACAAAAACAAAAACATAGACCCAAGCAACAATAAAGCAAGACCCAATGTGGCAATCTGCGAATCAAAGAGTGACTGGAGCATATTGTTATACAGTACCATCATCCCCACGAGTTTCACATTTTGAGGCTCTAACCCCACTTTACTGACCAGTTCCTCTTTGATTTGAGCCAAGAGTGCATCACGCCGTAAATTCTTATCTGAATCAACGATGCGTACCACAAAACGGGCTTCATTGTGTTCAGTGTTGACATAAGGCAATAATAAAATCTTTCTGTATTCCAAGGAGAGTTCGCTATAAAGCAGTGCATACTCGAAATTATCAAAATCCTTACCCTCTTTAACAATGCGTCCTACTTTAGAGAGTGTTGCCAAAGAGGAGACATTGCCCACTTGAGGGAATGAATCCAAGTAGTCATGAACACGCTCAATAGTCTGCATCTTTTCTGGCGTAAACCAATACTTTGCATCATTGGTGTTTTGTTCAAACTCATCTTCAAAACTATCGAGCAAATCGTCACTTTGTACATTGCTTGCATTGACTTCGGTTTTGTCTTCAGGGAAAGTGATGACAATCTCCAAAGGTGTTGTCCCGCCTAGGTTATTATCAATTTTTTGCATGCCTTTATAGATTTCTGTATTTTGTTTAAAGTAGTTTATGAAACTGTTTTCAACAAACAACTGTGTCACGCCATAGAGACTAAAAGCGATGATAAGTACTACCACAGCGATGATTTTTTTGCCATGGTGTTCAACCGCATAGGCAAATACGGTATTGAGCGTAAAGGCTTTATCAAACACAAGCACAGGATCTTTTTTTGCTAAAAGCATCATCACAGTAGGAAAAAGCAGGTAAGCGGTAGCGAGTGAGATACTCACACCAATGTTCATCATCATACCCAAATCAATGATGGGTAAAATATCGCAGGTCATCAACGATATGAATCCAGCATAAGAGGTCAAAATGATAAATATCGATGGAATAGACATACGTTTGAGGGTAATGGCTATGAGTTCTTTTTGGGTATAATGAGGAAACAACAGATACTCTTCACGGTAACTCACGATAAGATGAATAACCAATGAAAGTGTGGTGATAAGCTGCATCGCAACATAGTTGGATGATACAACGGTGATCTCAATACCCAATAGCGCGTTGATACCCGTAGTGATAATGAGCGCACTTAAAGAAACCAAAATCGGTAACACCACAAAACGTATCTGCCTGAAAATAATCCAAAGCATCAACACCATAATAACCAAGATAGCCGTACCGTAAATAGCAATATCGTTTTTAACAAAACCGATCATATCATCGGAGATCATCATCACTCCGCCTAAGAAAAGTTCCTCTTTTTCCTGATACGGTTTTAAAGTAGCACGTACTTTTTCAATGAGTTGATGCATGGTATCTCGGTTGGCATCATTGTAAGCCTTGAACTCCATCTTTGCAGTCAAAAACTGTTTTTTCTCGTCAGCGCTGAGTTCGCGTGTTTCTTTCAACTCTATAAAAGTATTGCGCTTTTGAAGCAACTGTGTGTAGGTACTGTCTTCTTTTAGGTTGATGAGGATGGCGGTTGTTTTAAAATCACTGCTCACCAGATTGTTCGCGTACAAGGGGCTTGAGGTCAGCTCTTTTTGCGCTAAGGTTTTGTTAGTGTCTGGTGTAGAAAGTGTACGTACATTTTTCACCACTTCAGTGATGGCAATGGGTGGACTTTCAAGCAGTGGAACATCCAAAAGTGTCGTCACGCTCTCCACGCCCTCTATCTGCAAGAGAGACTGTTTGAGTGTTTGTATCGTCTTGATGGTAGTATCTGAAAGCATCGCTGCATCAGGCGTATAAGCAACCAACAAATAATCAGGGCTGATGTAACGTGCATGCACTTCACGTGTCAGTTTTAAATCTGCATCATTCTCAAGCAACAGTGTTTCAGCCGAAGCATCAATGCTCAAATACTGCGCATAATAGCCCCATATTCCTGTCGCAAGTGCCACAAAAACAATAATCGCCTTCGCATAGTCAGTAACAAAATCTATATACTTCTGTAAAATCATTACACAACTTTCATAAATTCACCTTGTGACGCAGCGTGTACGCAGCATGCCCCAAGATGAATGTTTTTGCAACTATAGCACAGATAAGCTTTTTAGGTGTAGGATATAGCTGACGCTAGAGGTATTTCAGTTCCCAAGAAGCTCCTCAAAGCATATTTTTTGTAAAATATCTACTACCTATCCCACCACAAAGAGTCTCAATGCCAACTGCGTTAATACTTCAAGCTTCAAACCATCTTCAAGATATGCTTCGGGATGCGTTTTTATATGATGAGGCTCATACGGCGATGGTGATTTATGATTTGAACTCACCTTTGTCTGTGAGACTTACGCAGGCGTATCGGGAGGCGTTGCCCAAAGGGATATTTATCGATTTTCATGAGACTCCCAAAGAAGAGATACTCTCACAAATAGACGCATTACAAGAGGGGGACTTTGTTGCATTAGTGCAATCGACCAGTTTTCGTCTCAACGCCTTTCGCATCAGAATCGAGCTGTTCAAGATGAAAATAAAAGTAGCAGAACACCCGCACTTAGGCAGAATGCCCACTGAAAATGAAGTCAGGTACTATATCGATGCTTTGGCGTATGACAAAAGCTATTATCATCATACGGGACATACGCTCAAACATATGTTAGAGGATTCCCAAGGGGCGGTTGTGCACAGCGGTGGATATCAACTCGTCTTTCAAGGCGGGTTTGAAGAGCCCAAACTCAACATCGGCGACTACTCGCAGATGAATAATGTGGGCGGACAACTCCCCTTGGGAGAGGTTTTTACAGAATCAAAAGAACTCACTTCTTTAAACGGAAAAACCAACATCATCGCCTTTGGTGACATCAATTATAAGGTAAATATTCCGCCCCACCCCATCACCATCATCATCCAAAACGGTCAATTGGTCGCTACAGAAAATACCACTCCGGACTTTGAAGCGATGCTCGAGATGATCAAAGCAGAGGAAGAGGTCGTATGGGTACGGGAGCTGGGACTGGGACTCAACCGTGCATTTAGTAAAGAACGCTCTGTGTCAGATATGGGGACATTTGAACGTATGTGCGGTTTGCATCTTTCGCTGGGAGCCAAACACGGCATCTACGCCAAAGAGGGTTTTAAGAGAAATAGCGGTAAGTTCCACATTGACGTGATGATAGACACTACGGTGTTGGAGATAGATGGTCAGGTGGTTTTCAGCGAGAATCAATGGCTCATATAAATGCTTTAGAAAGAGAAGAGATGACAAACAAAGAACAACTCATACAAGAGATAGAAAGCGCATTTAAAGATGTGGAGCTCAAAGACGGCATTGGCATTTATGAAGCCGATGAGATGTATGTGGGCAGCAGCCCAAAGCTTATCCAAAAAGGCAAAAATAAAGACAGGCTGTGGTGGAGATCTTGGACGCAAATCTCGGATAAATATATCGCTTCTTACTCATCGGTGATGGACTTAATGGATTCGCAAGGTATCAAATGGGCGTTGCCTGCGTATATGATCTACATTATCAACTACTATAAAGAGGGCTCTTTGAGCGTTGATACCACGATTTATACGCTTGAAGAAGGTGCTTTGGGTCATGATAAAGTGGATCTCTATACACCCGAACAAAAAAGAGCTATCGCACACTTTTTAGTCTATGTGCTCACGCTAGGTGAAGAGTGGATCGATGTTCAGTCTGCACAGACAGCACTCGATACAAAATGGAGTTCTTATCTTTGATACATCACTTTATATACAAGATGAGAGGCGGAGGGGTTTGTCCCCCCAGAAAACCTCTCAGAGACATAGGCTTGTCGTTTAGTGGTGGATTTTTAGGGATTTATCTGGTATCGGCTATCAATCATTTCATGGAGATAGAACCCCTCAACCAGCTCTTTGTGGTAGGCTCATTTGGTGCGTCTGCCGTACTGTTGTATGGTGCACCTCAGGCTGATTTTTCACAACCAAGAAACCTCATCGGCGGACATCTCATCTCCGCATTGATTGGTGTTGCCTTATACAAATACATCACTTTGGATATCGCCATTGTGAGTGCTTTGGCTGTTTCGCTCTCTATCGTTGTGATGCACCTTACAAGAACTCTTCACCCTCCCGGGGGAGCCACAGCACTCATCGCCATCATAGGCTCTAACCAGATTCATACTTTGGGATTTTTGTATGCATTTACTCCCATTTTATCTGGAGCAATCCTTTTGCTTTTGGTTGCTCTTGTGGTCAATAATCTCACGAAAAACAAACAAAAACATTACCCTCGTTACTGGTTTTGAGGAAGTAGCTTAAGCTGCTTTTTGTCGATATATACCGACAGAGGTATCTGCACCATATACCCAAACATGATAGGCAGCAGCATCGACACACCAAATGTACCCATGGAAAAAGTCGAAATCACTAGTGCAAGGGTAAGATAACGTGTCACACTATGCCAAAATGCAGCTCTTTGCTGTGGTGAATTGAGATCATACATCAGGCTTGAGATACCCCACGTTAAAAGGTAAAAAAATGCCACCCCAACCAATGCAATCAGAAAGAGTTCTGGCTCAAAGTCATACACTTCGGCTAGCAGCTGCGAATTTTGCAAACCAAACAGGTAAAAAAGTATGATGAAAATACTCACCTGGCTGATCACGTTTCGATATGTCTCTATCCAAACAAGCAAAGGTTTGATGTAGCGCAGTACCCTGCTGGCAAGAAACGGTATGACGATCAAAAGCTCGATCACCGCACCCGCAAAGCGCTCGATACTGATCTCTTCATCATAGCTGGTGCCAAAATATCCTGCACTGTAGGTCGCAAAAAGATGCAGTAAGAGCAATGAAAATGAGATAAAAAGCAGGTTGATAAACAGCAGCAAAAAGCCCAAAGAGGTATCAGCATTTGATTTTTTGATCCAGTGCATCACCATACCTCCTCCAGAAAGTACCGATATCAAAAACAATCCTGCGGCAATTCCAAAATTTTGTGTCGCCAAACCGATACCTACTGCAAAAAGCGGTAAAACGATATAGTTGATCAAAAATCCTTTGATCAACACTGTTTTATGCTCCCAAACCAGTCTGATATCGCCCAGTTCAAACTTAAACAACGAGGGCATAATCAGAGCAAGCCCTGCAAAAAGACAGATAGCAGTAGAAAATATAAACCCGTCCGTATAGCTTCCATAGACAAAACCGAGAACTGCTCCCAGAAAGATGACAACGATTAACTGCATTTTTTCTCCATTGGTACAAAATTTACTAACCTTAATCATACACAAAAATAAGCACTTTTTAGACAGGTTTCATCTTAAGTTGGTTATTATCAACGAATTTTATACACACAATAATCTGTGCTTAACGGAGTAAAGCAAATGAACAACCACTACTATAGTGTTTTAACCATCGCAGGAAGCGACTCAGGCGGGTGTGCCGGTATACAGGCAGATATTAAAAGCATCAGTGCAAACGGCGGATATGCAGCATCTGTCATCACCGCAACCACCGCACAGAACACCCAAGGAGTCACCGATATCCATGCTATCCCCATAACACACATTATCGCACAAATGGAAGCGGTTTTAAGCGACATTGATTTTGGTGCGGTCAAGATAGGGATGCTGCACTCAAGCGAAGTGATAGAAGCAGTGCAACATACACTGGAAAAATATGCTGTCAAAAACATCATCCTTGACCCAGTCATGGTTGCAACTTCAGGCGACAACCTCATCGATGATGCCGCCATAGAACGCCTCAAAGCATTTTTGCCCCACGTGATGCTCATCACCCCCAACATACCAGAAGCAGAGGTCCTCATAGGTCATAACATAGACTTGCAAAACCTTGAATCGAGTAGCCAAGAGATAGGTGAGCAGTACCAAGTCTCGGTACTGCTAAAAGGCGGGCATTTGGAATTTACAGATACAATGACCGATGCACTCTACAATCACGCTACAAGTAAAGTCACACTCATCAAAAATAACGCCATCGACACCATCAACACACACGGCACAGGATGCAGTTTATCTTCAAGTATCGCTACCTTTATCGCGTTGGGTGAGAGCTTGGAAGAGGCTGCCATCAAGGGATGCGCATACCTCAACAAAGCCATCACTGAGGGCAAAGACAAAGTATTAGGCAAAGGACATGGTCCCATCAATCATTTTGGACTTTAAATGACATCCACTGTCTCCAAAAATATCCAGATATCCCTGCTGCTTGTAGCCACACTGGGGGTGATGTCGGGTATCACCGTAGTGTCTTCATTGCCCCTTATTAGCCATACATTCTCAGACATACCGCACATCGAGTTTCTCTCCAAACTCATGCTCACCATACCTTCCATTATCATCGCACTCTTTGCACCGTTTGCAGGACACATCGTCGATAGATTCGGGCGACTCAAACCACTTTATACAGGGATAGTACTCTTCATAGCAGGTGGAAGTTCAGGGTTTTATCTGCATGATTTTTATGCCATACTCATAGGACGCGCACTACTTGGGTTTGCGGTGGCTCTGATTATGACCAGCTCCACCGCACTCATAGGAGACTACTTCAGTGAACATGCGCGTCACAAGTTTATGTCCAAACAAGGTTTGGCCGTAGGCATAGGTGGCATCATCTTTATCACTTCAGGCGGACTATTGGCACAATTGCACTGGTCTTACCCTTTTGCTATCTACTTCTTGCCTGTATTGTTTTTGCCATTTTTACTCAAATCACTTTACGAACCACAAAGACACACACATGCCCCCGAGCTTGAACTCGAAGCCAAACTTTTACCCGTATATATCACCGCATTTTTTGTCATGGTACTGTTTTATATGCTCCCAACCCAACTTCCCTACCTCATCGTCAATACCCTAGGCGGCAAACCACAAACGGTCGGTTTTGTCATCGCAACCGCCATGACATTTAACGCCCTCACCTCCATGCAGTACGCCAAAATCAAAGCCAAACTCAGCTATATGCAGATCTACGCTGCCACTTTCTTTCTCTTTGGGTTGGGACTTTTTTTACTCTCTCAAGCAGAGAACATCGCAGGACTTTTTTGGGCGACTACACCCATAGGGATGGCATTTGGACTTCTGCTGGTCAATACCAACGCATGGTTTCTCTCTCAAGTTCCCCCAAGTAAACGAGGTCGAGCCTCTGGTTTGCTTACTTCAAGCTTTTTTTTGGGTCAGTTTGCTTCACCCCTGTTATTTGAACCTATCGTCTCTCGCTATGGCATACAAGGCTTGTTTTTACTGGTTTCTGGATTTGCTGTACTGGTGGCGCTGATACTTTTTGCGAAAAGTCGGTAAGAAGTTTTTACTTTTTTTGATGCGATGACAAAGATAGGCTTTAGCCTGCCCTGAAAGGAAGGCTAAAGTAGAAAGTTAGTTAGCATCTTCTGTGTAAGTGCCAACTTCTGTAATGAGTAGTTTTTTCTCTGCATTGGCTGCTTTATCCAACCATCCCTCTGGAGTAGTTGGGAACTTGCCGTTGGCGCCTTTTTGCATATAATATATTTTATACGTTGCATTTACCCCACTTTTACCAGCTATATTGTAAGTCAGTGTGTATGTTTCAGTTTCATTAGGACTTAAACGGGCGTCACTTGCAATCATATTGGAGTCAAATCCTGGACGAACTACAAACACAGCAGGTGTTGATGCATTCTTATCAAGATCAAATTTCTTACCTGTTTCATGCCCATAGATTCTTGTGAAGTTGCTTGCAACGGTACTCACTGTAATGGCGGCGTTATTCACCGTACCCGTGGTTAGTCCATCTGTTATGGTTTGACCTATAAGTGCTGAATCAGTACCAGAAATGATTACTGCGGTGCCATCAAATTTTTGAGAAACCACAGCACCACCATTTAAGTCTGGAACTTTGCCAGGGAAACTTAAAAGAGCGCTTCCATTATCATTGACTAGTACCGGTGCAGATGTACTCTCGTGAAGTACTTTTCCTTGCAGTGGCTGAACAGCATTCTCTATGTCTGCAAATGTTGAAGCACCTGTACTTCCAATCATATCAATTTTATCTCCGTTGCTATCTGTAACAATCACGCGTGAGAGTACACGACGCATTGGGTGTGCTCCCGGGAACATATGGGCTGTTTTATTTGCAAATGTTGTAGTGACTGTCAATATATTGCCGTTCACACGTGTACTAATACTTCCTTCAAATCCACTTTTTATTTTAGCAGTAGCACTTGCTGCATCATGCCCTACTTTACTTGCACCCAAAAAGGCATGTGAATTGAGCCAACCGTCTCTTACAGGGTTTTCTCCTGATGCTACTGTTTCATCATCAGGATTAAACTCTGGCGTTAAGTGATCATTGTCTGTCAGTGTCCATTTTAAGTCTGGTCTTGCCCATTTGTGAAGCACAGTACCTTCGATGCGTTCCATATGGCATTTCTGACACTTTGGTGAACTTAATGAGTCATTTGAAGCGGTGTCATCACCTGTAGTCACTGCATTTTGTGTTGTACAAAGCTCCATAAATTTACCCGCTCCCTCTTCACCTTTTGGTGTCAATCCACCTCCAGAACGTTGGTGACAGGAAAGGCATAGACCCTTACCGCTTTCGCCAAAGTGATTGTTATCATCTTTGTCAAAGTGAGGATTCACTTGTGCGACTCTGTCTGTTTGGTCTGTTTCATTTTCATTGGAAGTACCTGTTACACCATAAGGTCCATAGAATGGTCCTCCTGTAAAGTGTACTTTGCCATTTGTGCCATTGAGGTCTTTACTCGTCATCGTAAAGCGTCCATCAGCAGTCTTAGCAATATCAAAATTTTCTTTTGGCGTTGCATGGTAGGCAGTATATTTTTCAGGACCTACAAGTTTAAAATACGCGTTCATATCCGCAGAGGTTGCGCTGGTATTATAGAGTAAATCTGTCCCTGCATAACGCACAATTGAACCATGTACTCCATTGCGCATATCTTGTGCCAGAGTGTATTTACCATTATCCATACCATCTGCTTTCATGAGTCTAGGCGTTTCTATACTGTGACAAAATGCACAGTTAATACCCTCACGGTTTGCCTGATGTCCGATTTGAAATGTTGCTTTATAGATTTTATCTGTAGAGTCACTTGAAGCAATAACAGCAATCTCTCCGCTTGGATCACTCTTCTCAAGTGTACTTTTTAGTGTAGCCAATTCTTCAGAAGTGACACCTATTGCGGATTTCACTTCAGTGACTTTTATTTTTACATCACCTGCATAGTATGCACCAGGTGCATGACACTTAATGCAGGTTTGTGCAGAACCAGTGAACATATTTTTTGTTCCAACTCCCACCTCTTTCTGTTCGTATAATATACCAGTTGAAGTGGCCGAACTTGGACCGGTTGAACCTATTTTTGCCAATTCTAAACGTAAAAAGTCTTGCATATTCGCCTGAAAAATAGGCTCAGACCATGACTTGCCGTGCATTGAGTTTTTCCATGTATCGTACAACTCATTGTGACAATTCTGGCACTTTTTTTCAGCACTGTCAAAGAGTGTATTGCCAAAATTCACACCCGTATGGTACTCTGCTGCCGCAGCTGATGGTGGCGCTATACGAGTTTTACCAGTATAATCCACATATTCTATTGATCCGTCAGGTAAAATGGTTTGATAACCTAACTCACCTGGCTGGGGTGTTGTGTCTACTGTTGTATTGTCGTCAATATCTGGCGGAATTATAGTTGTGTTGTCATCAGTTGTGTTGTCATCAGTTGTGTTGTCGTCAATATCTGGCGGAGTTATAGTTGTATTGTCGTCAATAACTGGCGGAGTTATAGTTATATTGTCATCAATAACTGGATCAGTTGTAATGGGTAGTGTAGTGTTACCGCTGTCAGTAGTGGATGTCCCCCCACTTCCACATCCGCTTAACAAAAATATAATACCAGCACTTAGCAAAAGTTTTAAGGCTTTACCATTTAATTTCATTCTTCTTCCTTTTATTCAAATAATGTTTAAGACACACCATGCCTCGCCTCATTAATATTGGAAAACCAATATCCCCCCTCTATTGTTAAAAACAATCCATTTTAATTATATATCATAAGTATTAAGTGGGTGTTAAATAAAACTTAACCTTATGATAAATAATATTGAAAAAGCAATATTGTAACATTGGCCTCATACTGAAAAATGAAAAGTATGGCAATACGTCATATATTTGAGGAGGAAGTTTGAAGGGTGATATACTTGCTATATCTATAGTTCATGGAGGGCAGATCTTTGTTTTTACATATAGACATAGATAGTTTTTTTGCTTCTGCTGAGCGTTTTGTGGACCACAGACTTAAAGTCATACCCATTGCCGTAGGCAGCCGGAGTGATCTTGAGATATTTAACAAAAAACATACCTGTATCAAACTGATGTACGACAACTCAGGCGCATTTGTCACCCCTGTATTTCATAGTGGCAAAAAGAAAAAGTTTGAGTCTTATTTTGTAGAGGAAGCAGAGGGAAGAAAAAAGATACGAGACATTGTGACCACTGCCAGCTATGAGGCTAGAGCTTACGGGGTAAAAACCGCTATGCCCATCGCACAAGCTTTGCAGCTGTGTCCCCAAATGAAAGTGATTCCTTCGAACTATCCGCTCTATCATAAACTTTCCCACAAAATACATGCCTTCATGATGGCTCACATCCCTTTGGTGGAACAATATAGTATCGATGAGTTTTTTGGTGATGTCAACGGATGAATACAAGAGGAGAAAGTGTACGATTTCTGCAAGGAGTTGCAGGCAAAGATACTTGCACATTTTGACATTCCTGTCTCCATAGGTATCTCAAAATCAAAATGGATAGCCAAACTTGCAACAGAGTCCGCAAAGCCTTACGGTGTGTATGAAGCGAAAGATATAGATGCCTATATAGAAAATATTCCCATCAAGGCATTTCCCGGCATAGGAAAAGGTTTTCAAAAAAAGGCTGGAAGAACGTTACATTTCCACAATGAGTGATGTAAAAAGACACAAAATCCTTTTTGAATCATGGAAAAAACCCGGCATACAACTTTATCGACGAGTTACCGAAACAGACCATGAAGGTATCAGGATCAAAGAAGAGAGAAAGTCCATAGGCATTAGCCGCACTTTTGATGCCATCTATAATACAAATGAGATAAATAGACGTATGATGGTCATGGCAAGGCACATCATCTATATGGTGATGGCTATAGAAGCAAATCCTACAAGCTACTATTTGAAGATAGGGTATGAATATGGCGTCAAGGTTAAAAAGACACTCACGGTAGACAGAATATTTTATGAAACACTTTTCAAAGCCATGTTTGCGCAAATGTATGAAGCTATATCGCTTACAAAGAAGGGTGCTGTAAAACTTACATTAAGTGTTTCAAATTTTTCTTCACTCAAGCTAAAGACACTTTCTCTGATCGAGTTTAATGATGACAGTAAAGAAAAACAATTACATCAAAATACACATGATTTAAGAACACGTTTTGGACTAGATATCATTAAAACGGCAAATGAGTTGTAGGTGCAGTACACTATAAGTGCCAATCTGTATCATGCACAGAACACCATTTTTGCAATATTTTCCAAATCTCTGCACACAGAATAGCTTAAGAAATCATTCTTAAAATATCCATACCCCAAAAGTACATTTGCATTAGAAGTTATTGAAGATTTAATCTCTTGTCCTGTATAATATTAGAGTTATAGTAAAGAGATATTTTAAATATTATTTGTGATACTAAACTTGTTGCGAAGAGGGGGACGCGAATCCATGGGTCTTCACTTTAAGATCTCTAGGCTGCTAATACTTATAGGTGTGTATATGTATCATTCCGCCTTTTTTCTGCCTGTTTTGACTTCAAACAGTATTTAATTCAACTTATTTTGTTGTGCCAAACTTGTTGTGAAACAAGGACGGAAAGCTATGGGTCTTCACATGAAGATCGCCAGGCTGCCAAAATGAATCTTACTTCTTTTGTGCAACATCCAATTACGCTAAAAGGATACCTATGAATATTTTTCATAAACTGATAGGAATTGCACTATCACTCACACTCATGACACTCATCTCTGGATGTGGAGGCGGAGGCGATACTGCTGCCACAGCTACTACTGCCTCAACCGGTGTTTTATCACTCAGTATGACTGATGCGCCACCACAATTAGAAGACAATGTAACAGAAGTCAATATTGCCGTTATAGGCATCGAATACAATCACGATGGAAACTGGACTACTGCGGATGATTTTGAACCTCAGACTTTTAACCTTCTTGATCTTCAAAATGGTAAATCACTCCACTTGGGCGATATGATATTGCCAGCAGGGCACTATACAGAGATCCGTTTTATATTAGCTGCTCCTACAAAAGAATCGGAAGTGAAAGCTAATCCGGATTGCAATATAACATTTGCAGATGGAACATCTGAGCCATTATTTGTTCCAAGCGGTGGGCAAAGCGGCTATAAAGGCAAAGGTGCATTTGACATCACGGCAAATGCAAAAATTGCAGTCACTGCAGATTTCGATGTGCACAAATCAATTGTAGTTAAAGGAAACGGATCATATAGTTTGAAACCAGTTATCCGATTGGTTGTGACTGAACTTTCAGGTATGATCAACGGGACCGTAGTTGATGTAGCAGACTATAATGCTACGACTGAGTCTTTGGTAGTATATACCTATGAAAATGGTGCCTACAGTGAAGATGAATTAGATGAAAACAGTGATGGGATTATATTTGGAAATTCAATTAGCAGTGGTGATGTAGCTATGACTGATGGCAATTTTACGTTGGCTTTCTTGGAAGAAGGGAGCTACAGTCTTATCACCGCACTCTATATAGAAAATGTATTTAGTGGCGTTGTTGACATGATAGACGGGATCCAAGTCTCTACAGGTGAAACAACAACAGTCGATGTAAATACATCAGACAATACACTCTAATCTCTCACTTCAGACTTCTTCAATGAAGTCTGAAATTCTCAAACACTTACCTATTACGGTTGCTTTACCCACTGGCTCATTCCCCATTTATGAAGCGTGTTATCTGCCGACTCTATGCTTTAAACTCACCTTACAAACATTTACTAAGTACTATAGCGTATTTTTTGCGTGGCACGATGAAAATAGTAAAACAATCCGCCACCCACAACAACCACAAAAGGCACCGCAAAATACCAGTGTGCTTTTGCCCAGGCAATAAGCTGCAACAACTGCTCACCAAAATACCACGCTAACAAAATGGTTATCGCCGCCCAGCACCATGCGCTGACTAGATTGATGATAGCAAAAGTCTTCGCATCATATCGGGTAAGACCGATAGAGATAGGGATAATGGTTCGCATCCCATACATATAGCGTTGCACAAAGATAATCGGCCAGCCGTATTTTTTGAGTAAAATATGCGCCAAAGCTACCTTTCTTCTTTGACCTTTAAACTTTTTATGCACATAGGGCTTGTTAAATCTTCCGATATAAAAATAGATCTGATCTCCCACAAAGCCGCCAATACCTGCTATAAATATGGCTAAAAAGAGATTCATATCTCCGGTGTGAGACATGAGTCCAGCCATGATGAGCCCCGCTTCACCTTCAAGTATACTCCATACAAAAAGGATAATATAGCCATGCGTTTTTAACAGTTGTATAAACTTATCTTCAATCCCCTCTCCAGGAGCGTGATACAGTACATAGACAATCAAGAGAATAAAAGCCACAATAACAACAGTAAAAAACTTTCCGGAATTTTTTTTCAATTTATCTAACATAGTGTCCTAATTATATGGTGTGGATTTGCAGAATTCAGTGTATTAGTGTATCACTTTTGAGCTAAATAGCTCGCCTAAAAGTAGTGTACTCCGACATAAACAGCTACCTCAGTAGGTGAACTGTACACTTCAAAATCTGTCTCATACGCGCGTCTTTCATCTACACTGGGGTCTTCAAAATACGCCCAAATCTGCTTCCAGCACTGCATCACCGCTTCATGGAGTTCACCTTTTGTACTAAACTTCAGGTATCTTCCTTCTTGAATCTGTACGGTATCGGGGCAGCCATCACAGCCACTCTCAACACCTGCCAGCAGGTCATACATCCCTCTAAAGTCAGACTCATAGTTGAAGTAGACACCATAGTGGGGAAATGAAGGCGCATATGTACCTATAAACTGACCCCATAAGGCGCCTATCTTTTGAGTCTCTGGGGAGCACTCATCGGCATTGCAGGTTCTTATTTTCAAACCCTTTAACTGTTTTGCTTCAACATCTACTTTTTGGATATTTGGCATAGCGATTCACTATTAAAATGTGTGATTGTACTGCTCTTCATTGTACCCGACCAGCACCTTGCCTTCACCATACTCAATAACAGGTCGTTTGATGAGATAGTTCTCTTTCACCATCCATGTGATTTTGCCTTCATCATCCAGATTGAGCTCTTTGAGTTTGAGGTCTCTGTACTTTGTTCCTTTAGCATTAAAAAGGACTGCCAAATCAACTTTGGTAAGCCAGTCGCGTATTTTTACTTCATCAACCTTTTCTTTTTTGTAGTCCACAAAATCAAACGCGATGTCTTTGTCTTTCATAAATTTGATTGCCTTGCCTACACTGGAGCAGGTCTTAATGCCGTACACGGTCATACTGTTATCCTTTGTAAATTAGTTGCTAGCTTTGGCGACAAACCTGAGCCACAGATACCCAACCACCCCAGCAAACAAAGAGGCTGCCAAGATGCCTACTTTGGCCTGAAAGATGAGTTCGGGATTGCTTGCAAATGCCAGATCTGCCACAAAGATAGACATCGTAAACCCGATACCTCCCAAAAATGCCACACCAAAAATCTGGCTCATCGTACTCTGTTTTGGAAGTGTTGCAATGTTAAGCCGTATCGCCAGCCATGCCACACCAAAGATACCCAATACTTTACCCAACACCAAACCTGCGATGATGCCCAAAGAGACAGGTTGCAAGAGTGTCTCACCCATAGAACCAAAGTCGATACTTATCCCTGCATTGGCAAGCGCAAACAACGGGATGATAATGATGGAGACAGGCAGATGCAAGTCATGCTCAAGTTTGGCGGCAGGCGTTTCTACACTGCTGATTCTTTTTTTGATTTGTGTAAGTATGGCTTTTTGCGTCTCGTTCATCGCATGATTGCCCACGCTTGGCTCAGCATCAAACTTAACGAGCAAATCTTCAAGCCCTGCTCTCAAATCGTGAGGGTCTCTTCTTGGCATAGAGGGAATGGAGAGCGCAGCGATGACCCCTGCAATGGTTGCATGCACGCCTGATTGGAGCATAAAAAACCACATCACAACCCCAACGATAAAATACGGCAACACCTTGCGTATGCCTAAACGGTTCATCACAATCATCAATAAAAACATCACTCCAGCCAAAGCCAAGGAAGTTAGATAAATCTTTTGGGTGTAAAAAAGTGCTATCACTACCACCGCCCCCAAGTCATCCACAATCGCCAATGCCACCAAAAAAGTCACCAAGGCAGTCGGTACACGCTTACCCAAAATCACCAAAGCACTAATAGCAAATGCAATATCTGTAGCCATAGGGATGCCCCAGCCGACTGCACCCTCTGTTCCTGCATTGATGCCCATATAAATCAATGCAGGAATCACCATACCACCTAAAGCAGCCAAAATAGGCAGTATAGCTACTTTAAGATCTGAGAGTTCCCCTACTGAGATTTCACGTTTGATCTCCAACCCTATAAGGAAGAAAAAAATCGCCATCAGTGCATCATTTATCCAATGGTGTATGCTGTGTGAAAGCCTCCATTCGCCCACAACAATATCTATCTTTGTGTGAAAAAAGTGCACATAGTTTTCAAAAAGGGGTGTATTGGCAAGAAAAAGTGCTACGATAGTCATACACAGCAAGATAACACCTGTCGTGGTCTGTGCATGCAAAAAGGCTTCAAAAGGCGTGGCTATTTTTTCAAACTGCTTCTGCCAAGGTGCATAAATCTTCATAGGTTTACTTGTAAGTGTGAGGAACGAGTCGGTTGTCCTGCCCCAAATTTTCTCTAAATTCCAACTCTCTCGGATCAGACCGCATCACATGCAAAAACATATAAACGTAGCCACCCACAACAGTAACCAGCGCAAACAGACAAAAAGGTATTACGATTAAAAGTTCCATATTTTCTCCAAAAGAGTGTTTATTTATTGTAGCAAAATCTGTATCAATTTACTTGAAAAGCTGTAAAAATTCATCCCGACTGCTGTAGCCAACGAACTCTTTTTCTATCGTTTCATCCGTGCTGCTGACGATGTAGAGTATGGGCGTAAAGCGTGTTTTGGCAAACTGTTTAGGGAATGTGTCTGCATCAAGGTTGAGCATCACAGGGATGTATTTTTCTTTTATTTTTGTATCGATATCGGCATGAGACAAGATGCGGTTTTCAAGCTTTCGGCACCATGGACAGTAGGAAGTCGTCATAAAAATCATCAGTGCTTTGCCCTCTTTTTTGGCCTTAGTACGTGCTGCATTGTAGTCTGTAAAGTACCCCATCTTTGTTGCAAAGTCCTCATGACTAAATGTTTTTTGTTCTTTGGAGAGCTTCTGATTGTCCTCTTGATACTGCAGCTTAAACGCCTCCAGCATCTCCTCGGTCGCATCAGCAAGCTGATCTTCCACATCTTCTTCGTCTTTAAAGTCCGGAGCGAGTAGTCTGGTATCTTTATAGGTCAAGGCAAACACTGCCTGCTTGCCTCCTTTTCTGTGCACATACTCACCCAATTCCAAGTCCACTCTCAAGCCCACTGTCTCACCGACTGAAATATCTGATATCACAAACACCAGCACGCGGGAAGGATGCCCGGAGGTATCGATACCCAACTCTTTAGATACACCTTGCATCAGTGTTTTGATCTCTTCACTGTAGGCTTGTGTCTTAGTCGACATATTGGCTACGATGGGATCATAAGAGTTTACATCTGTGAGCACATAAAAACTTTGTGCCTGTAGGCTGAGTGAGGTAAAAAGTGTAAGCAGTAAAAGTCTCATAATATTATTCCTTAGCGTAAAGGTTGCAAAATTTCGTGCCTGAAATCTTAGACTCTTCTGTGTGAAGTTCGCAGCTAAGCTCTTTGAGTCCATACTTCTTGAACCATTCCAGTTCGTGATCTTCAAGCGGCCATGGCGGCCCTTTGAACACCGCTTCTTTTTTATGTGCCACAAGGAGCAGATGAGCTTTGGGTGCAAGGGTGTCAGCAATGGCTTTGATCATTTTTTCACGAAACTCTACCGGTAATGACTGTATCGTGAGTGCTTCAAATACAAAGTCAAAATAGCCCTGATACTCCTCTGGCATATCAAAGATATCCTGCTTTTCAAACTTTACATTGGAATCGGGGAAACGCTCTTTGGCTACGTCCAAAGCAGTTTGTGAGACATCAATCGCCGTTACCTCGTACCCTGTAGCCTCAAGTGCTACCGCATCATCACCCAAACCGCATCCTATGACCAATGCTTTTCCATGATGATATTCTGTTTTTTTCAGATACTCTTCGAGCAAAGGATTGACCGCCAATCTTGCCCAAGGAATGTTCTCATGCCTGTCCTTATGCTCTTTATAGAGTTCATCAAACCATTGTGTAGCTTCTTTGTGTGTCTGTTTCATCTTGCTTTCCTTTAGGCTATCTTGTAACCTGTGCTTACTTTTATGAGCTTCTTTTCTTTAACAAGTTTTCGAATGTTTCGCGAGAATGTCTCTGGTGCCATACCCAGTACCGAGGCGATCTCATACTGTTTAAGATCAAGGCTGAGTTGAGGGTTTTTACTGTAAAAATGCAGTATTTTATCTATGGATTTTGATGCGATGTTGAAGTGTATGTTTTGTTGTAAAAGTTCTATCTTGCTCAGTAATGACTGCATAATGGCATACGAAATACCCGGATGATTCATAAAGAGTTTCTCAAATGCTTCCAAATCAATCTTGATGAGTCTTCCCTCTGTCACAAAACGCGCAGATGAGGGCAAAGGGCTATGTCTCAGTGTGGCAGGCTCAGCGATGAGTTCGTGACGCTTAAAATAGTTTATGACGATCTCATTGCCTTTGTCATCGTGCTTAAAAACACTCACAACACCCTCAACCAACAGCATCAATACCTTACTGACATCACCGACAGTGAACAGTGTTTCACCCTCTTGGTAGTGATGCAGGTTCGAGATGCCCTCCATGGCTGTGAGTTCCTCATCTTTGAGCGAGGCAAACATGCTTACCTCTTGTAGTTGTTGCTTGATGGATGCCATTTTCATGGCATCATTATAGCAGAGCTTCTTTACAAAAGAATAAGCTTAAAACTGCCTAGAGTTGTGCATAAAGCTCTTTCTCTCTCGCCATCAAGACTGTTGCCAAAAAGCCATACGCTTCTTCCCAAGCCGCCATAACTTCATCGCTAGCGCCATCACCCAATACAGACTTAATCGCTTGCAGCAATGCATCGCCTACCATAGGGTAATGCTCAGGTAAAACGTGTGTTTTGACATGCACAGAAGCCATTTGTTCGATGCCTTTGCTTAAATTTTCCAAGTGGTCAATGTTTGCCGCATACGCATAGACTGCATTGGCAAGTTTTTTATGCTGATCGGATGAAGCGTCTTTAAAAAGTTCCTGTGTCTGCGGGTACTTTTCAAACAATACCTTGTACATTGCCGTAGTGATGGCTTCACCATGCTGTTTGAGTATGGGTGCAGTTGCTTTGATGATTGCTTTTGTTTCGTTGTTCATGGACTATCCTTTAGTGTGAGATAGCGCACTATAACCAAGAAACTTCGATGTATACTTGATAAATATCAAGTCCAGCGTGCCTCAAAATCCAATAGCTTTTTCTTTGCCTCCAACCCACCTGCATAACCTGTAAGTGTACCGTTAGAGCCTATGATACGGTGACAAGGTATAAACAGCGACAGTGCATTGGCACCCACGGCTGAGGCTACAGCTCTCACTGCTTTTGGATTTTCGATAGCACTTGCCAAAGACGCATATGAAGCCGTATGCCCGTAAGAAATATCACCTAAGGCATCCCACACCTGCTTTTGAAACACTGTTCCCACACTCAACAATGGCAGATCAAATACCCGAAGTTCTCCTCTAAAGTAGCTATCAAGCTGCTCTTTTGCCCCCTGTACAATTGCACTCTCTTGTTCCACATAATTCGCATGAAGCCCTCTTTGGAGTCTAGTATCAATGCTAGAGCGTGCTTTTCTGTCTCTCCAGTCTGCCAAGCAAAGTCTATCTTCAAAACTTCCCAAGATAAGCTCACCTGCGGGGCAAATGAAGTAGTCTATGGCTATCATAGATATCATTTCTCCAAAAGTGCTTTTTGTTTTTTAGTCAGCGCAGAAAATACCAAGTCATACGAATGGTCTATCAGCTCTTTTACCGTCTCTTCATCCACATCGCTATCTTCTATGGTAACGGTATTCCAATGCTTTTTATTCATATGATACCCGGAGACAACACCCTCATACAACGAACGCAATTCCAACGCATACATCGGATTGCATTTAAGATTGACACGGATGGGCTGTTGCTCTGAAGCCAGAGCAAACATCTTACCTGCTATGCGGTACACCCTCGTCTTCTCATCAAAAGGATAATCAAATGTAGCTCCCTGCTTTGAAAGTAAATAGGTATTGAGTTGTTCAAAATTCATTATTTTCCCTTTTAACTACATTCCATCCAATACAAAACATTTGACACCGCAAGACTTCCCATTGATCTGAAGTTCGACTTTATGTTCGCCATTGTAAAGGGTTCGTGTGGTCATATTGGCTTTGAAAAGATGTTTTTTGTGGAGCGTAAGCACTTCGTCTTTTTTGAGTGTCACTTTTTTAAGCTTGTGGACTTTAGGACTCAGTGCCCCTGATTTGGTTTGATAATGCATGATATAATCCACCATCAATGCCAGTGCCTCTTTGGCTTGTATACTTACTCTGAAACCAAGTGATGCACCTACGCAAACAGTCTCATCATGCAGCTCAAATTCACTTACCTCAAAAGAACCATGACTCTTATAGCCCAGCAATTCCAATGCCTCTTTGCTACCCTGTTTCACCAAAGTACGCAAAGCATGCCGTAGGATATAGTCCATCTCTTTGGAGTTCTGCTTTCCTGAGACTTTCCATCGCTCCAAGGTCTGACATACCAAAGCGGGGTCTATCTTGGAGAGATCATTAAGGTGATTGGCAACCGAGCGCGTGACAAAGCGTGTCTTGTCGGTATAGAGATGCTCCAAAAACAAAAGAGGCTTTTTATGATCTAGCACTATCTTCTTAGCCCAAGGTAACTTTGGTCTCAAGCCTTCTGAAGCCAGTCTTCGTTCGTGGTAGTGCGGTGAGAGAGCACACTCTTCTAGCATCTGCGATGTTTCTTCAGGAAAAGCATTGATAAAATCCCGTATTGCATACTCTACTGAGAAGCGTTTGGTTATCTCCCTGAGTGCCCCAAGCGAAAAATAAACATAGTTAGCACAGCATCCATGGTAAGCAATAAACTCCCCATACGGCGCATAGATAAAATCGCCAAAATCATTATCTGTTTTCGTTCTATCGAGTTCCTGCGGAAGTGAAGCCAAGAGTATCTTTGTTGCGTGTTCAAAATCGTTGGGTAGAAACAGTGTGAGCATATCGCGTATATGATAGATACGCTCTTTCAGCTCCAGTTCCCCAAATCGTGACAGTACGGCTGACTCAAATGCTTCCTGTGTAAAGTCATCATAAACCGCCTGTATCTCAGAGGCTATCTTACGTACTTTTGAAGCTGAAAAAAGGGTGTCTTTAAGTAGAATTTTTTCTTTCATGTGATGACTTGCGTATAAACAGCTTGAAGTATATGGGTTTGAAAAGGGTGCAACACTCTCACATCCTCTCCGGCATTGGCTGTTTCAATGCAGACCATAGTTTTGTATCCCTCGTCAGGCATATCAGCCATCTGTTTTGACTTTTCTATCCAAGGGTTCCATACTACAGTGGAGTTTGAGCCTATTTGCTCTATGGTTACTTTGAGGGTATCATCTTGCAAGATGATACTTTTTTCGGGGTTCATATAGACTCTGTCTATCTCTTTGTCTATGATGAGCTCACCTTTTTGTATCTCTTTAGTATTGTTTAGAGTATCATAATACACCCTATCATTCAAACCATAGAGTGACACCTTATTGATGTTGCTTACACCAAAATAGGTATGCAGTGCTGAACCGAGTTCAAACGGTTTGCTGTCTGTATTTTTAACTTCCAAAGCCACATCAAGCCTCTCACCCACTCTGATGTGCATCGTGGCTTCAAACCTAAACGGCCATTGACTCAAAGTAAGCGCATTGGGCGTGAGCTGCAGTCCGATGGTTGAGCTGCCATCAGCCTGTTCCTCTTGGCTGACAAGAGACCACTCCTGTGTACGCCCAAAACCGTGCTGAGGCAAACTTGCATCCTCTTTATGTTTACCGAACCATGGAAAACACACAGGGATACCCCCTCTTATCGCTTTGCCGTTCTCAAAATACGCCATGTCACTGCACCACAATAATGCAGGTTTTCCTTTTGCTTTGAACTCAAATAACTGTGCACCTTGTAGTGCTACCTTGGCATGGGCATGGAGGTTGGATATTTCTAGGAATTTAAACCCGTTAGGAAATGTTTTAATCTCTATCATGTGGGTCTTTTACAATCGTGCTATAGAGTCCAGAACCTATCACCTTATAAACAATAGGTGCGTCAAAAGAGTCATCCAGTCTCACCCCGCCTATGATGGCGACAGGATATTTGGAATATTTTGCTGCCTTGAGTAAACGTTCACCCCCAACAGTAGCTTCACTTTTTGTGCTCGTAGCGCGGTAAGCACCCAAACCGATGTAGTTCAGATCCAGTTCATTTGCTTCTAAAATTTCTACTTTGTTATGTGTTGAGAGACCAAGAATCTTAGAACCGATTTTTTCGCGTATCAGACGTACTGCTTCTTTTGGTTCATGGCTGTATTTGCGTATATCTTCCTGTCCTATATGCAGGCCATCAGCGTAGTCAATCAGCTCGATGCTGTCATTCACAACGAGTATTCCCGTATAGATTTTTCTTATGTCAAACAGATCAGATTTTTTTTCTTCTAGAGAGCCGTATTTGTTACGGTATTGCAGCATGGCTACATGGGGGAGTGTATTGATATGAAGAAGCAGATCAGACAAAGAGACCTCTTTAGATACAAGCGTCTCTTTGTCTACAAGTGCATAGACCACAATCAGGCTTCTGTTGTCTGGCGAGAGAGCATCTCATCCTTTGTGGCATTTGGCTCTTTTTTGAACCATCTTAAAAGATCAGCGAGTGTCTGATGCATCGCTTCGCGGTCTACTATCATATCGATGAGACCATGCTCAAGCAAAAACTCTGAACGCTGGAACCCTTCAGGCAAATCCACCCCAACGGTTTGTTTGATGACTCTTTGTCCTGCAAATCCTATCAAGGCACCCGGTTCAGCCATGATGATATCACCCAGCATTGCAAAAGATGCAGATACCCCACCCATCGTAGGGTCTGTCAAAATAGAGATAAAGGGCAATCCTTTTTGGTGCAGTCTGTTAAGCGCGGCAGATGTTTTGGACATTTGCAGCAAAGAGTAGGTACTCTCCTGCATACGTGCACCGCCTGAAGCGGAAACGATGATAAATCCGCACCCTTTTTGCATCGCTCGATTGATTCCGCGCACGATCTTCTCACCCTCAACCGAACCCAGACTGCCCCCCATAAAAGAGAAGTCAAATACGACTATCTCAACTTCCATACCGCCAATAGTACAAGAACCGCTGACTACTGATGAGGTTTTACCTGTTCGTGCTTTTTCTTCTTCCAAACGTTTTTTGTACGATTTTTTATCTGAAAATTTTAAAGGGTCCGTGGGTGCCAACGAGGCATCATGCTCCACAAAAGAACCTCTGTCTACGATAGATTCGATGCGTTTTTCTGCAGAGATACGAAAATGGTGGTTACATTTGGGGCAGACATTTTGTTTGGCTTCAACCTCTTTAAAAAACATCAATGCCGTGCATTTTGGACATTTTATCCACTGGTTGGTTGTCTGTTGGCTGGTGGCAACATCCTTTTTCATACTTCCAAAAATTTTTCCAAACATCTCTAATCCTCGTACTGTGCTCGTGTAAGCATAAGTGCTTCTATCTTCTCTGCTACAGATTTTTCTTTTGATACTATAACATAATCAGCCTCAACAATGACTTCAAGCCCCTCGCAAAGTGCCAAACCAGCTGCAAAATCATAGATGCGAAACTCCCCCACAAAGAGTACATACTTCACCGTATGGGCATACGCAAGAGAAAGTGCCACAGCACCCGGAGATCTGAACTTCAGCCCTTCCTTGTCCAGTGCTGCCACAACATAGGGATTGGCATAGGCTTTTTCAAACAGTCCTATCTCAGCAGTGGGCGAAGTATGTGGCGTGTGAAAGTGCGTATCAAAGAGTTTGCCTTGCTGCAAAGCAGCATTTTCAGACTTGATAAAGAGATCGCCATTTGCCAGATTACAAACAATGGCTGCATCCAAAATACCTTCTGCATTTACCTTTGCAACGGAGGTACCATAATAGGGAAAAAGAGACAAAGCGTTAGCCGAACCATCCAGAGGATCAATGATGATCTGCACCTCACCCTCACCGATTATCCCGCTCTCTTCAGACTCTATTCTCCCAAAAGCGCCTAAATGTTTGACAAAAACAGCTTCGGCAAAGAGATCCAGCCTTGAGCTGATATCTCCGCCTGCACCCACCGCTTCTTTTTCAAACCATGAAGCATCAAACCCCTCTTTGATCGCCTCTGCTATCTCTTCATTGGCTTTGATGCAGGCCTCTATAAATGCTGTCATCTTTGAGGCTTATTCGCCTTTTTTTCCTGCAACGATGGTAGGCAGCACACCCCTTGGTGCAACCATCCAGAACTTTCGAATCTCAGTTCTAAAATGCTCCAAGATGTACTGCGCACGCTTCGAGCCTGTCTTTTCTGCATAGTCTTTGAGCAAAGCTTTAAGTTCAAACATCTCTGTATCCCACTCATCGGTATCGATACGAATCGGCTCAACCAGTTCAGGGTTTACTTTTTCATAAAAGCCACCTTCAGTGTCATAGACAAATGCTTTACCGCCTGTCATACCCGCACCGAAATTCACACCTGTTTTACCGAGTATCACCGCTGTACCGCCTGTCATGTACTCACACGGATGATCGCCCGTACCTTCTACGACCGTCACTGCCCCTGAGTTACGCACAGCAAAACGCTCACCCACTTTTCCATGTACATAAAGCGTACCACCTGTCGCGCCATACAAACACGTATTTCCACCCAAAGCAAACTCTGTACCGGCATTCTGGGCAGTAATCACGATACGACCCCCGTTCATCCCTTTGCCGATATAGTCGTTACCTGCACCCTCAACATTGATACTAATACCTTTGGACATAAACGCACCCAAAGACTGCCCTGTTGTTCCTTTTACATTGAGTGTTATCGTATCATCAGGCAAACCGGCATTGCCGTACAAAGCGGCTATTTCGCCCGAGATTCTGGTTGCAAAACTTCTGTTAAGATTTGATATTTTTTTATTCAAAACAATAGGAGCAGAAGGCTCTTTTATCGTAGGCATCAACTCTTTGATGATCTCCTGCTCGTATTCATTTTTATCGTACGGTTCGTTGGATGTAACTTGGCAGGTATTGACCCCATCCAGTTTATACAAAAGTTCTTCAAAATTGAACTTTTTAGCAAGCACATCATCAACAACCTGCAGTAAATGGTTCTGCCCTACAATCTCTTTTAAAGATTTGTAGCCCAGCATTGCCAGTATCTCCCTTATCTCTTCAGCTACAAAAGTAAAGTAGTTGATCACTTTTTGTACATTACCGCTAAATCGTTCTCTTAGATGCGGGTCTTGTGTGGCTACACCTACAGCGCAGGTATTGAGGTGACAGACTCTCAGCATGATACACCCGACGATGACCAATGCACCTGTACCAAAGGCATACTCTTCTGCACCTAAAATCGCTGCCTTGACCACATCCAAACCTGTTTTTAGCCCACCGTCTGTCTCCAGTGTCACTTGTCCTCTAAGGTTGTTAGCTTTGAGTGCGTTATGTGCTTCAATCAGACCCAATTCCCATGGATTTCCTGCAAATCTGATAGAGCCTATCGGTGCTGCACCCGTACCGCCGTCACCACCAGAGATGATAATCTTATCAGCATAGGCTTTTGCTACTCCCGCAGCGACTGTTCCTACACCTGCTGTGGAGACAAGTTTCACCGCTACTCTGGCATTAGGGTTTATCTGCTTCATATCAAAGATGAGTTGTGCCAAATCCTCGATAGAGTAGATATCATGGTGTGGGGGTGGTGAAATGAGTGTAATCCCTGGTTTTGTAAATCGCAGTGTAGCAATCAATGGGGAGACTTTGCTTCCAGGAAGCTGTCCACCCTCACCCGGTTTTGCACCTTGGGCTACTTTGATCTGTATCTCTGTAGCTGAACGCAGATACTCCGGTGTCACACCAAAACGGCCTGAAGCGATCTGCTTAATGGATGAGTTTTTAATCGTACCGTAACGCGCGGGGTCTTCTCCACCCTCACCTGAGTTTGACTTGGCTCCTATGGTATTCATCGCAACAGCCAGTGTTTCATGTGCTTCTTGGGAGATAGACCCCATAGACATCGCAGCGGTGGAGAAACGTTTGAAGATCTCTGACAGCGGTTCTACTTCATCGATGCTGATAGATGCTCTGTCGCTTTTAAGATCATAAAAATCACGGATAAACTTTTTATCTCTGCCGTTAACTAAGCGTTGGACTTCCGCATAGTCCTCTTTTTTGCCTGATTCTGCACAGGTTTGAATGGCTTTAATGGTAGGACGGGAGAAATCATGATACTCTTCACCTTTTCTGTATCGGTAGTATCCACCTCTATATAAGGTGTTCTTCTCACCTTCGAGTTTTGGTTGAAACGCACGCTGATGATTCGTAGCCAGACGTGCATCGATCTCTTCATACCCCAAACCGTACAAAAGTCCTTTTGCAGCAGGGAAACAATCTGAAAGTATCTCTTTACTGAGTCCGATGACATCAAACAGACTAGAGTTTCTGTACGATGAAAGCGTAGAGATTCCCATTTTGGACATGATCTTCATCAATCCTGCACCCATCGCTCTTCTAAACCGTTTAAGCGTCGGATTGATATCTTCACTGCCCTCTTCAAGCTGTGCCACGGTGTAGTAAAGCAGATACGGGAAAATCGCCGCTGCACCAAAAGCTATCATACACGCTGCAGTGTGCGGGTCAAACACTTCTCCTGTTACGGCTACCATACTCGTTAAGTGTCTGAGTTTTGCTTTTAACAGAGCTTGACTGAGACGTCCCACTACCATCAGCATAGGGATGACTTTTGTCGCCTCATCCATATTTCTGTCATCGAGTATGATGGTTCTTACCCCATTGTCTCTGACATCTGTGATGATGGTTTCTACCAGTGTTTCTAATGATTTTTTAAGATCCGTACCATAAGTCGTATCATACTTTCCTACTTTGTACGCAGGGTCATACTTCTCATTTGTCTCATCGCCAAATTCCTGAAGAATGCAAAATTTCTCAGCCGACATCACCGGAAGTACCGTTTTAAGGCGTTTTGCATGCTCTGCATCATCGGCAAGAACGTTTCTTACTTCACCAAAACCTGTATTGAGACTCATCACGGTTTTTTCACGAATCGGGTCTATAGGTGGATTAGTCACCTGTGCAAATTTTTGTTTAAAAAAGTCTGTAAAGTTTCGCTGCTCGATTGAAAAAGCTGCCAAAGGGGTATCGTCACCCATAGAACCTGTTGTCTCTTTACCCTCAGCTATCATAGGCTTGATGATTTCTTTCATCACCTCTTGCGTGTAGTTGAAGTACCGCTGCTTGGCTTCCATATCGCCGTACACCGTAGAACACTTCTCAACCGATGCTGTCGGGACATGTTCTTGCAGATAGCTCATATTCTCACCCAGCCACTTATCATACGGGTGAGCCGATTTGATATAGTCATCTATATCGTTGGTTTTAAGAACGGTGCCGTGCTTGAGATCGATTCCCATCATTTCACCTGATTGCAATCTGCCTCTTTCAACGATATCTTCTTCAGGGATTTGAAGTACCCCATACTCTGAAGAAATAAGTAGTCGATTGTCTTTGGTTCTGATGTATTTAGCAGGTCTAAGACCGTTTCTATCTAGTACACATCCGATATAGCGTCCATCCGTCATACTCACAGCAGCCGGCCCGTCCCAAGGTTCAAAACAGGTACTTGCATACTCATAAAATGCTCTTAATTTTGCATCCATATGTGGTGCATTGTGCCAGGGTGCAGGAATGAGCGAACGTGCCGCTTTGAAAAAATCGACACCATTGATGCGCAAAAACTCCATAAAGTTATCCAAACTTGCCGAGTCGCTCATTCCGTTTTGTATCACATTGGTTAGGCGTGTCATCTCTTCATCTGTAAAAACGTCTGATTTGGCTGCAGCTATTTTGGCAGCGACGTTAAAACGGTTTGCGGTGACCGAGTTTATCTCACCATTATGCGCGATCATTCTAAACGGCTGTGCAAGCTTCCACTGTGGCAAAGTATTGGTGGAGAAACGCTGATGAAAGAGACAAAACGAAATCTCAAAGGCTTCATCGGCAAGGTCTTTGTAAAACTCTTTAATGTGCGTTGGCATCACAAGACCTTTATAGGAGATCACCGAGGTTGAAAAAGAGGGGATGTAGAAACTTGGATCTTCGATCAATTCTGCCTCTATCTCTTTGCGTGAAAGATAGATCAAAGCTTCAAATCGGTTGGCAGCCACTGCAGACTGCGGGGTTACAAAGACTTGTTTCATCATAGGAAGCGACGCCAATGCCTGTTCTCCAAGTGCATTGGTATCTACGGGTACTGTTCTTGTATAAAGGACTTTAAGGTCATTGTGTTCACACACTTTGGTGATAACATCAAAATCACTCTCATTGTTTGAAAACACCATCGCTACAGCATACATCTCAGGTAACTCTATACCGTATGTTGCAGCTTCTTTGTTAAAAAAGGATTTAGGAAGTGAAAGCAAAAGACCGGAACCGTCGCCTGTTTTACCGTCAGCTGCGATGGCTCCTCTGTGCATCATACGTGATAATGATGTAATCGCATCTTCCAAATTTTTGTGTGAAGGCGTATTATCAATCGATGCTAAAAGTCCAAATCCGCAATTGTCCTTAAATGACGTAAATAAATCTCTCATTTTCTAAACCTTAAATAGTAATAGACTCAGCATAATCTGCCATCGTCCCGTAATGAACTGGATTATACTTAATCGTTCGTTATAATTTGTTTAAGTATAGCCGTAATTACGTCAGCCAAACGCAAAGCACTGCCTAATTTTTAACATCTTTGACTATAATAAAAAAAACTTACGGGGTGTGGTATCAAAGGATTTATTCTTTCGGTAAGAAAAGCTAAAAATGAGGACTCTATTGTACTCATCTTAAGTAACACAGAGGTCAAAACCTATTACCGTTTTTTTGGTGCCAGGCACTCCATATTGCAGCTTGGCAATCTCATAGACTTTGAGGTTGAAGGTGACGGTTCAGGCTTTTTGCCCCGTTTGCGTTCACTTTCCCATATGGGATTTCCTTGGCTTTTTAATAAAAACAAACTGCTACTCTGGCACAATTTCATCAAAAAATTTGAACCCCATCTTAAAGATGCACAAGAGGTAGACTCTTTTTACTTCGACCTGCTACTTTTGGCTGCCAAAAAATGGAACAGACAAAATCCCAAACGCATCGTCTGTGAAAGCTACATCGCCCTGCTGCATCATGAAGGCAGGATGCACGATGATGAACACTGCTACATCTGCGAAGATCGCATCGAAGAAGAGATAGCGCTGATGCATGCGTTCATCCCTGCACACCCGCACTGTCTCTACGCACCGCCACTGCCAAGCAAAAAAATACTGGATTTTTTTGCTACACAAAAAACGGTTTTTTTAGAAGACCATGAAGTGGATTATCTCTATGAGATCGTCATGAAAGGCTTTTAATCTGTTATATTTGTCACCATCACAAAAAGTGCCCCTAAGTCCTTTCTTAAAACAATAGCGATAAAATTCGCATACTGTTTAAGGAATGCGCCATGGAAAATCAACTACAAGAACAAATATCACTATTTGACAAATATCTCTCTGAACATATTGAAGGTGCAAGTCTTGATGTGCATCCCTTTGAAATCGCTGATACCCTCATGCAAATCAAAAAAGTCAATGAACAGACCTATCTTGATTTCCTCAACAGACTCCCTCAAACCCTCTTAGCCGAAGTCATCATCGAACTGCCCAGGCATGAGCAGGAGGAGATTTACGAAAGATTTGGTGCCAAAAAACTTGCTTTGCTCACCGAAGAGCTCAATACCAATGATGCAGCCGATCTGATTTTGCACATTGAAGAGATAGATGAAGACAAAGCCAATGCGGTTTTATCCAATCTCTCCGAAGAAGACAGAGATACCATCAATGAGCTGATCTCTTATGAAGAGCATGAAGCCGGTGCGCATATGAAAGTAGAGGTTTTTACAGCACACCTTCAAGAAAAAATCGGTGATTCCATCTTGCGTCTTAAAAAGATGAAACAAAACAATGAAATCGATAATGTGCATCATGTTTTTGTTGTCTCAGACGAGCATACCTTTGTGGGTATGATTCCTCTTGAAGACCTCATCCTGCATGGGCCTAAAGAGCTTTATAAAGATGTGATAGATGATGAAGGAAAGATTACCGTTTTTGTAAAACCGTATGATGATATCAAAAAAGTGATTGAAGCGGTGAGTAACTATGACCTCAGTGTGATACCTGTAGTCAATGATTTTGGTATCTTGGTCGGACGTATCACTTCAGATGACATTTACGACATCATCTCCGAAGAAGCAACCGATCAGATCTATCACCTTGCAGGGGTCAATGATGATGCAGAACAAGAGGAGAGTTTTTGGCTGATTGGAAAATCAAGAGCGATGTGGCTTGGTTTGAACCTTTTTACAGCCATAGCCGCGTCGTTGGTCATTGGGCTATTTGATGAAACACTGCACTCTCTGGTAGCACTGGCAATCCTCATGCCCATCGTAGCATCCATGGGAGGCAATGCAGGTACACAAACACTCACCGTAACCGTAAGACAGATGGCATTGGGCGAGATCGCAGGTGATGAAGCTAAAAAAACTATCTTTAAAGAGATCAGCATTGCACTGTTAAATGGTTTGCTTTATGGTATAGTAATGGGAGTTATCGCGTATGTATGGTTTGACATGCCCATGTTGGGTGTTGTGATTGGTATGGCAATGGTGACCAACCTTTTTGCAGCCGGTTTTTTTGGTGCGACCATACCCTTAACCCTCAAAAAACTAGGTGTTGATCCTGCCATCGGGTCAACAGTTATCCTTACAACGGTAACCGATGTGGTGGGTTTTTTCAGCTTTCTTGGCTTAGCGACCCTGATACTCATATAAAAAAGGATTGAAACGAAATGGAAACAGACAGTCAAAACGGTAATCTTGAACACAGTAGTAACTGGAAATACTATGTGGAAGATTACTGGGACATTGTTGTAGGTATCATCGCTGTTATAACGGCTCTTTTTATGCACAAAACAGGACAAGGCGCAATGGCTACGGTATTTGCCGCCATAGGTATAGCCTCACTCTCTTTGACGGTATCTGAAGTAGCTGAGATACTTTCTGAAAGGCTTGTCGAGCCTTACGGCAGTATGGTGTTGACCTTTTCTGCGGTTATTGTGGAGATTATCCTTTTGTATATCATCTTGCTTGAAGCAGTGCATACCCCTGCGGTTATAGAGACCGTCAAAGGGGGTATCATCTCAGCGGTCATCGTCGATATGAACGTGTTGTTGGGACTGGCTGTCTTTATCGGCGGGTTAAAATATACCGAACAGGAGCATAACAAAGAGACGTCAAGTACCTACACTACTATCTTGTTTGTTACTGCGCTCGCACTTTTGGTTCCCAGCCTCTTGCGAGAGTCAGAACACGGTAGAGCCGCCATCCATGAAACCAGTTTTATCATAGCTACGGTGTTGATGGCATTTTACATCATTATCTTTGTCTTTCAGACACGAACCCACACACACTTTTTTCAGGCAACCGCAAAAAGCAGACTCTTTAGGCTCAAGCGTAAACTCAAAGAAGGCAATCACGAAATCGATGAAAACGAACACAGTGACTACATCTTTGAAAGTTTTAACAATATCGGTAATTTTGCCGTCATACTTGCGCTCATTGCCATCATCGCCATCAGTGCGGAAGTCTTTGCTACCGATGGGGTAAAACTGGCAAAAGATTATGGCATCTCTGCAGGGCTATCGGGTTTGATCATCGCGATTGTGGCGGTTACCCCTGAGATATTTACCGCCATTAAAGCAGCGCGAAATGACCAGATCCAAAGGGTTGTCAATATCGCTATGGGTGCTTCAGTGGTCTCCATCTTACTGACTGTGCCCATACTGCTCGCTTTAGCGTACCTGAGCGACATCAAACTGATGCTTGATTTTAACCCACTTCAAGTCGGTGCGCTGATCATGACCATCATCCTGGCATGGAAAAGCACTGAAGAGGGACACACCAACTACTTTGAAGGTCTGTCTCACCTGATGTTCTTTGTGTGTTACGCCATTATTGCTGCGTATTATTAATCTTACGATAGACAGAAGAGGCTATAATACCCAAAAAGTAGTGACCCAATGAAATACATTCTACTCACCCTAAGCCTGTGCCTTAACCTCATCGCAGCCGACATAGATACCAAACTCTATGAAGGCAATAACACCATCGCCTACCATCAGGAAATCAGCAAAAACATCGACCTTGAACCTTCAAACACACAAGAAGATAAAGAGCGTATCACCGCTGAACGCAATATCTTGGGTAAGCTCGGCTCGTTGCTTGCTTTTGAGCCTAAAACCAACGCATTTCCCAAAAAACTTTTGCCTGATGACCAAAATATCAGCATGGAAAACTATTTTTCTTTTCTTAATGCCCTGACCGATATCTACACCACACTGGATACACTTAAAGAAGAAAAAGAGGTGATGCTTGCTAAGCTTGAGTACCTCAAAGAGACGATTGGCAATACCACAGCGGACAATAAACAAAATCTGCTGCTCAATCAACTCGAATATGCCTTTTACAAACTGAAAAAGAAAAACAGCGCCTCTTCTACCAAAGCACACAAAGCGCTGCTTGTCACAGAGGAAGAACGTTTTGTTACCAAACTGAAACAAGTCATCTTTGACACCAGTACTTTAGAGAAAAAACTCTCCGAAATCAACTCCAAATATACTGCCATTCTACAAGAAGAAACCGCACTCAATATGAGCAAAGAGCGTGAGTTGATGTACCGCGAAACGCTCTCAGATGCCCTTAACAAAAAACTCTCTTCCAACAGCATCGAAAAGATGAATATCTTAACCGCCAAAATCAACCAAACACTGCTTCTGACCCTTGCGTATGTGCAGAAGAATGAAACCGAAAAAGTGCTTGATCTCTTTCATGGCAGCAAGGCAGACATAGATACACTCGATACCCCGCTACAAAAACACTTTACCTTTAAACGCACTATCGTCAAAGCACTGCTTGACAAAGAAGTAGGTGCAGGTACTGTAGCACTATCTGATGTGCAGCAGGGTGCGGAGAGTCTGTACACGTACACTTACGAGAAACTCACCGAACCGCTTTTTGTTTTCAATGAACACGGAATCTCTACCATTGATATCATCACGGTGATTTTTATCTTCATTTTTGGTTTTTTGCTTGCAGCCTTTTACAAACGCAAGATCATGAAACTGGCTACCAAACATGAAAAGCTCTCTCTTGCCTCAGCCAAGATGATCTCCAACATCGGGTACTATTTTATCGTGCTTGTCACTCTGCTTGTTGCTCTTAAAAGCATCGGGCTTGACCTCTCAAACCTAGGACTCATCGCAGGAGCGCTTTCGATAGGCATCGGGTTTGGGTTGCAGACAGTAGTCTCCAACCTTGCAGCCGGCATCATACTGATGTTTGAACGCACCATCCGTCTGGGTGACTACATCGAAGTAAGCGACACCATACGCGGTACGGTGAATGATATGAAAATGCGTTCCACCACGATCACCACCAACGACAACATTGATGTCATCATCCCAAACTCTTCTTTCATCCAAAACAACGTCATCAACTGGACTCTGGAGAATGACTACAGACGTATCCATATACCATTCTCTGTTGCCTATGGTACAGACAATGACACTGTTGAAAAAGTAATTTTGGAAGAGCTTAAACATTCAGGTATCAATTACATTGAAATGCCGCCAAAATATACGACCGTCATCTGGATGACAGGGATGGGATCGAGTTCTGTGGACTATGAACTCGTTGTCTGGGTGCGTGGTACCTCCACGCTTAGACCTGCAGGCACAAAGTCGGATTTTTTAAAGTTTCTCTATGTCATACTAAAAAAACATCAAATAGAAATACCTTTCCCTCAGATGGATCTGCATATCAGAAAAGCCGATACACTCAAAGAAATAGATCCCAGAGACTAGAGGTACACTACCTCTTCGGGTTTAACGATATGCACTTTTTGCTCCAACACATTTTCCAGAACAGAGCGCAAAATCACTTGCTTGTCTTCTTCTCCGTGAATCAAAAAGATGTGATGCAAATCTTTCATCTGTGATATCCACTTCACAATGGCATTTTGACCCGCATGGGCAGAAAAACCGTTCACGGTATGAATACTGGCTCTTACAAGAATCTCTTCGTGATACAACTTGATCCAGCGTGCCCCATCCACCATTTGGCGTCCCAAAGTACCCTGAACCTGATACCCTACGAAGATTACGGCATTTTTGTGATTCCATAGACGATTTTTAAAATGATGCAGTATGCGTCCGCCTGTACACATCCCGCTGCCTGCAATGATAATCGCACGACGATCTACCTCATTGATCGCACGAGATGCTTCCACATCCATTGTAAACGTCAGTCCCTCAAAATCAAAAATAGACCCATCACGTCTTTTGTACTCCTGACATTTTGGGTTTAGCTGGGCTGCATAGTTGTTGTAAACTTCTGTTGCACGTGTTGCCATAGGGCTGTCTAAAAACACTTTACATTCGGGCAACTCTCTAGCATCATGCATCTCTTTGAGAATACACAAAATCTCCTGTGTCCGCTCAACCGCAAAAGAAGGGATCAATACATTGCCCCAGTCGTTAAGCGTCTGAATCACAATACGCTTAAACTCGTCGATCGTATCTTCCATGTCCTTATGGTTACGGTCACCGTAGGTTGACTCGACATAAAGCGTGTTTGCCTGCGGACATACAGAAAGATCCGGCATTAACATGTCATTGTTATTTCCTATGTCTCCTGAGAAGACGATGATCTGCTCTACCCCACGCTCCATATAGGCGATTTCGATAAATGCCGAACCCAAGATATGCCCTGCATTGCGAAACGTGACGGTGAGTCCCTCCTCAAGCACCAAAGGCTTGTCGTATTCGGGGTAATGCCAAGAAAGATCAAACGCTGCTTCAAGATCCTCCTCTGTATACAACGGCAACTTGACTTCTGCTTCTTTTCCCCGACGCTGCGCTTTTCTGTAATTTGTCTCATAATCTTCTCTCATAATCTTTGCACTGTCCAGCAAAATAATCTCGGCAATATCGCGTGTAGGTGCAGTGGCACACACCGTCCCCGTAAATCCCTCTTTCAGCAGTTTAGGTAATCGCCCTACATGATCCAAATGGGCATGCGTCAAAAAAAGATAGTCTATCTTGCTCGGATCAAAAGAAAAAGGATCATAATTACGCTCTTCTTCAGAACCTTGAAACATACCGCAATCAATCAAAATACGGGCTCCCCCTTCAATGCTCAAGAGATGGCACGAACCTGTAACCACCCCTGCTGCTCCATGAGAACTAACGGTTGCCATACTACATCCTTTCTTTATCTGCTATCAAAATAAATCTATATATTCTACAATGAAGCTTCTATTTTTATCATTTAATCTATTATTTTTATAGATATTCTCTGCTAGGGTTTATCTTATTGACCACCGCGTAGAGTGCGGGTAGATACACAAGATTGAGTACGGTTCCCCACAAAAGACCAAAGCCTATGGAGATAGCGATGGGCTGGAGAATAACAGCTTGTCCCGTGGCGTAGAAGATAAGCGTAAAGAGTCCTAAGAAGGTGGTGATGGAAGTGATGAGTATAGGACGCAATCTGAGTTTGGCTCTGGTGTAAAAAGCTTCTACATCGCGTGTACCGTGCAAAAAGTCAAGCATGATGATGCCATCGTTTATCACTACCCCTGCAAGCCCCAGCATACCGATGATGGATGTCATAGAGAGATTGACACCCAAGAACAGATGCCCCAGCAATGCTCCCAGCATACTAAAGGGTATCACCGACATCACCATCAGCACCGATGAGATTTTGGGGAAGATGAACAGCAACGTGATCAGAATCAAAAAGAGCGCGATCACCAGTGCGCGCAAAATATCGTTTTTGAATTGGTTGTTTTTTTCATCTTCGCCCAAAAGACTCACTTGCACCCCTTGCGCTTTTGCCTCTTCTAGCAGAGGCTTTATCTCTTTAAGCACATCCACCGCTGTGGTTTGTTTTTTGTCGATGTTTGCAAAGACTGATTTGACGGCATTACCATCTCTTTTTTCTATCTTTTCATAGGCGCGGCTCTTTTCGATGTTTACCACATCAGTAAGCTTGACAAAACTGCCTGCAGGCGTGGGTATCATGAAGTTCAAAAGCGCGTCTTCAGAATCTTTGTTGAACGCTTTGGTGCGTATCTCCATCACTCCGTTGTCCCCAAAGGTCATCGCCTTACGACTGTCGAGGAAATACCCAGAAAGCGTCTGAGCGATCATCCCTTCACTCAGCCCCAATTGTTCTCCGTAACTGTTGATGCGCAGTTTATACTCCATCTTTCCCAGTTGGGCATTGTTACTTGCGTCTCTTACATGCGGGATGGAGGAGAGTTTTGCTTCTACCTTTTGCATGGCATCCGCTATGGCTTCACTCTTTTTACCTGTAAAATTGATCTGTATATCCGTTTTGATAAGTCCTGGTTTATCTTCCATCACACCCAGTTCATCCAGTTTGTACTTTTGCATCAAAGGTTCTATCTCTTTTTGCAGTCTTTGTGCCAGATCATAGGTGTGTTCTTTTCGTATTTTTTCAGGGTCATTAAACTCAAAACTAAAGGTCAACAAAGGATTAAGATAGGCATCGATAAAGTTTTGCGGTTCCATATCAAAAAGTTCAAGAGTAATGTAAAACATATTGTCCCCTGCTTCATTGTCCCCAGAAAGTGCTCTTCGTGAACCCACTACCGTAGAAGTCGCTTTGAGCGCATAGACCTCTTCGTTTGCCAGAACATACTCTTCAAGCACTTTGGCTATCTTTTCCGTATCTTCCAGTGTGGTATCTACCGTAGTTTTACCCGTGATATAAAGGTAATTACCGTCAAAGGTGGGGAAAAACTGAAAATGAAGCATCTTGGCAACTAAAAGTGTCACAATCGGTATAAGTACAACAAAGGTAAACAGAAACACTTTTTTGTAACGAATAACTGTATGAAGCAGTCTCTCATAGGCATCCTGAAGCGGCTCCCAGTTCATAAAATTGTTTTGTTTGATGAGCATCTCTTGGGCATGCAAAGGCAAAAACAAAAAACTCTCTATCAATGAACCAATAAGTATCATAATCACGGCAATAGGGATAAGGATGATAAAATTTTTGATCTCACCGGTGAGCATAAACAGAGGCAAAAATGCTACGACGGTAGTAACAGTTGCGAGTGTAACAGGCAAAAGCATCTCTTTTGTACCTACAATCACTGCTTTTTTAGGCTCCATCCCTTCATTGAGATGACGCTGGATATTTTCAGCCACAACCACTGCATCATCCACAACGATACCGATAACGATGAGTCCGCCAAGCAAAGAGACGATATTGATGGAGTATCCTGTATAGTAGATAAAGATGATCCCTACCGCAAATGCACTGGGAATACCCAAAGTCACCACTGAAGCGATACGCAAGTTAATCATCAGCGCCATGGAGGCAAACACCAAGATAAGTCCGAACATGAGATTGGATATCACAGTATTGAGTCTGTCCTTGACAGGTTTGGAAGTATCCTGGTAGACATCAAAAAACATTTGCGGATACTGTTTGCTTAAATCGTCTTTCGCATAGGCGCGTAGCTCTTTGGCTATCTCTATGGCATTGCCCGATTCACCTTTCGAGATGAGCAAGGTAATGTTTTTACGTCCGTTGAAAGTAGAAAGTGTGGTGTTTTGCGGATACATGATCTGCACGCTTGCCACATCTCCCAGCCTTAGCTGTTTGTCACCTATCTTGATGAGACTGGACTCCCACTCTTTAACATCTGCTTTTCCATTGACAGTTGAGAGAAAGATATAATTGCCATTTTGCTTGATATCACCGATGGGATAGATATACGAGAGCTGAGAAACTGCGGCTATCACCGTAGAGGCATCCAGCCCATAGGCTCTTAGACTCTCTTCATTGAACTGCACCGAGACTTCCTGATCTGCATCTCCGTATATCTTCACCTCGCTTACAAAAGGATTTCTGGCGATCTTGGATTTGATCTCTTTGGCTGCTTCAATAAGCTCTCCGCTACTGAGCAGGCTACTTGAAAGCGATAAACTTAATAGTGGACGCACATGATTGAGTATCTGCGCGGTTGGTTCTATCATATCTGCAGGCAGATACTGTCTGCTTCGTGCGATGGCATCTTTGGCTTTATTGAGTGCATCTGTTTTGTCGGCATCTTCAGTCAGACTTAGCACAATGGTAAAAGTGCCCGGCTTGATGACCGTCTCTATCTTATCGATACCTTGAATATTACCCAGTTCATCTTCGATGTCCCGCACCGCCATTTTATCAAGGTTTTCAGCACTCGCACCCGCATACACACCGGTGATAGCTATCTTATCTAACGCAATCTCCGGGAAAAGTTCTTTGGGGATTTTCTGATACGAAGTAATACCTAAAAAAAGAATAAAAAAAAGTATCGTATGATTGAGACTTTTGTTCTGTGTAAAATAATTGATAATGCGCATCATAGTGTATGTCCCTTATCGCAGTGCAACGCTTTAAAGTTGCACCGCCTGTAACGCTCTTAAAGTTTTTTCAAATAGGCAGAAATGATATAGATAACCGTGCCGTTCACGCGCCCTTGGATGTGCGTAGGATCACCTGGTACCATACGGATATTTTTCACCGTTGTGCCCTGTTTGGCTGTAAAACCTGCACCTTTTACCACAAGGTCTTTAATGATACTGACAGAATCACCTTCAACTAAAATAGTGCCGTTCGCATCACGTGTAGGCTCTTGTGTCTCTGTAGCCAACCCTGCCTCCGCCCACGCTTTGACATCCTCTTCCAGATAGAGCATATCAAGCTGATCCTGTGCACCCAGCTGTGTAAGCAGTCTAAATGCCATCACCTGCACCGCAGGCACGCTACTCCACATACTGTCATGCAGACAGTTCCAGTGTTTTGCATCTTCTAACGGTGTATCGATAGTAGCAGCACAGATAGAGCAAATGACGATCGCTTCCTCTTTGGGTGCTACCATGTAGGCTTGTAATCCCTCTTGTGCCCCGCACAGTTCACAGCATCTACCACTTCTATCTTGCAGTGTTTTATCTATGTTCATTATATTCCTTCTTTTATCTTCCAACCATCACGTCATTGGACTTAACGATTGCAATAACTTTGCTGCCCTCTACAAGTCCCAATTCCTTCAACGCTCCGGTGGTAATCACCGCAACAAGCACATCTTCTTCACCGATTTCGATCACGACTTCCGTGTTCACTCCAGCAACAGAAATATGACTGATGTTTCCGCTTATCTGGTTTCGTGCACTCAGCTGCAAAGCACCAGGCAGTGCAAGCATTACTGTACTTGACTTAAAGATAGCCGTAGCATCCTCACCGATGGCAAGTCCCAGATTTTCGACCGCTTGTTTGGTGATAACTGAGACAAGTCTAGCCCCGCTTTTAAGTCTCAGACCCACTTGAGCATTGACTGCTCCAAACTCGATGGACTCTACTATTACTTGTATCTGATTTCTTGCAGATATTTGCATGGCTAACCTTCCTATGGTTTTAAATTCTCCACTTTGTATGTCTGTGACTTTGGAGAGTCTTTGTAAAAAATGTGCGTGTTCTGCTCTGAGTATCTCGTAGGTTTGGATGAGTTTTCTGCCATACTCCGTGATAGTCGTACCACCTCCGTCTTTGCCGCCCGTTTCTCTTTTGACAATGGGTTGGGTTGAGAGATTGTTCATCGTATCGACCGCTTCCCACGCACTTTTGTAGCTCATGGGCACAGCCTTAGCCGCTTTTAGGATGGAGCCGTGTTCTTCAATAGCATGAAGTAAGGCGATGCGTTTCTCAAGCAAAAAAGGCTCACCCAGCATTTCCAATGTCAATTTTGATGTCAGTTCCATTATGCGCCCCTTCTAAAGGTCACAATTATAACTTTATAGACTTAAAACGCTAGCGTAGCGCATCAAACTGCCTTAGTATCTTTCATCCTCTCACATTAAAAAAAGCTAAAAACTCTTTAGGTTCCAGAGTAGAAATATTTGACTCCTTAAATCCCTTTTTATCTCTGGTAATAATAATATTAATCGCCAAATGCTCTGCCGCGGTATAGATGACGCTATCTTCATAATCACTGCCGTTATTGGCACAGGCATCTAGTAAGATTTCTTTGGTAACAGGTGCAACTTTAAAAAGTATTAAAAGATTTTTAATAATATCATCCGCTTCTGATTTATGTGTTTCTCTTCCCACAAGATAATGTAATGTTGTTGCAGAAGTAGCACAGAGATACCCCTCTATCTCTTCATTCTCAACCAAAATAAAAATCTCTCGTGCCAAATCGACAAAAGGTTTGCGATTCAACAGTAAATCGAGTACCACATTGGTATCTAAAAGAACTTTCATAGATATTTATCTTCTAAATGTTTGTGATATATCTTTTCATCTATATCTGTACCTTCCAATCTTCCTAAAAGACTATCGGTAATTTTGCTTTTTTTATTATCGTTTTGATTAAGAGATTTTTTAGTTTCAAGAAGATTGATAAAGAACTCATTCACAATTTTAGAAACCGAACTGTTCTGCTCCTTGGCATAAACTTTTATCTGTTCTATCAGTGCCTTATCCGAATAGAGTGTTATTTTTGAAGTCATAGGCTATTCCTTTTGTCGTATATTTTTAAATTTATTATACGACAATAATAAATCCTTGTCAAGAGCATTATCTACTCTCCTCACTACCCATTCAAACACCCCTAAATCAAACACTATGCTGTTTAACGGACAAACCAAGCCTACTAAACCCACTTAAAATAGTATATAATCTTAAAAAAGGAGTACCCTATGATACAAGAACTATTGACTACAGGATTAGGCGGTGCATTGCTTCTCAAGGAGCGCGTGGATGAAGAGATAGCAAAACTCCAAGAACGAGGTAAGCTAAGCAAAGAAGAGGCACAAACTTTTCTTGATGGGCTTAAAACACGCGGGCAAGAGGAAGAAGAAAAACTCAAACAACACATCAAAGAGGCTCTCAAAGAAGCCATAGATGAGCTTGGCTTGGCTACCAAAGCGGACATCGAGGCACTCAAAGACACAAAGTGAGGACTGTCGCACTTTACTCTCCGCTTCGGGTTTGGTATGTTTTCAAGGTATTGCTGACACTCTATATGCTCATCAGGAAGCGTGAACGGTTTTTATTGCTTTCACCTCTTTCTGCGCCAACACTGGTGCGAACAATCAGCAACTTAGGTGCAAGCTTCATCAAACTTGCACAGGTTCTCGCAACC
>JAABRH010000059.1 GCA_011391015.1 Sulfurovum sp. | reverse complement strand
TGAGTTTATTCTTCTACTACCTTCTTTTTTTTAATCCAACTATTTTATTTTTATACTCTTAATCGTAATGACAATCTTTTTTCAATTATTTGTCATCGGTCTTTTCAAACCCTATTGAACCTTTTTTTGGATAAAATATACCCACTTAACTCCATTTTAGGAAACGATATGTCTAAAAAAATTGCATCTGCCAGAATCTCGGAAAAGAGTTCACAACTGCTTCAGGATTTAAACAATTCACTGCCTTTTGACAAAGTGCTTTATGGAGAGGATATCCAAGGTTCACGTGCGCATGCCTATATGCTTTGTGAACAGGGTATTATCTCTAAAGAGGACTATGAGAAGATAGAATTTGGTTTACTTGAGATACTAGAGGAAGTGGAGTCTGGAGTGTTTGTGCTTGATGGGGATGATGAAGACATTCATATGGCGATAGAAGGACGTTTGACACAGAAGGTGGGTGATGCCGGCAAGCGTTTACATACAGCGCGCAGTCGTAATGACCAAGTAGCACTGGACTTTAGACTGTATGTGCAAAAAAACACTAAGGTGATTGCACATTTGCTTTTAGAAAACATCGCTATTTTTGTATCTGTAGCAGAGACTCATGCAAATACAATGCTACCAGGTATGACACATTTACAACACGCACAACCGATTAACTTTGGTTATCATATGTTGGCTTATGCAAGTATGTTTAAGCGTGATTATGAGCGTTTTATGAGCTCTTATGTGCGTAACAACTACTCTCCTATAGGGTGTGCTGCATTGGCTGGTACGCCACATCCTATTAGCCGTCAGATTACTTCTGATAAGTTGGGATTTACTGCACCGACATTGAATTGTTTAGATACCGTGAGTGATCGTGATTTTGCATTGGAGATACTCTTTAACATCTCTACGATGATGATGCACATCAGTCGCTTGAGTGAAGAGCTCATTTTGTGGAGTGCCAGCGAGTTTAAGTGGGTGACACTGAGTGACCGTCATGCTACGGGTAGTTCCATCATGCCGCAGAAAAAAAATCCTGATATCCCTGAACTGCTTCGTGGTAAAACAGGACGGGTGAATGGCAATCTCATAGGTCTTCTTACCGTGATGAAAGGCTTGCCGCTTGCGTACAATAAAGACATGCAAGAAGACAAAGAAGGGGTTTTTGACTCCGTTCGCACAGCCATTCTGAGTCTACAAGTGCTCAATGAGATGATAGTTGAAATGTCAGTCAATGCAGACAAAATGGAAGCGGCATGCATGATAGGACACCTCTCTGCAACCGATTTGGCAGACTACCTTGTAAAGGAAGCAGGTCTTCCATTTAGAGATGCCTACCACATCACGGGTAATGTAGTAAATCTTGCAGAAGAAAAAGGGTTAGATATCTCTGAACTTTCTTTAGTAGACCTGCAAAGTGTCGATGAGAGAATAGGTGAAGGTGTGGTAGCACTGCTTGACAACCGTGCATCTATGAATGCCCGACAATCTGAAGGCGGTACGGCTACAGTAAGGACTTTAGAGCAGGTGGAGAGTTTGAAGGGTTGGCTAAGTTCTCAAATGTAGGTCTAATATTTATAGAATAAGAGGAAAAAAGAGTGCCAACGTTATTGAATATTAATGGATTTAAGTTCTTTAGTTTGGAGTTTCTAGGAAGCTCCGTCATTTATGGCGGGGTGGTTCACAGCGTGGTGGATATTTCAACTTAGATTTTATTTTTGTCGGGTGAGAAAATATTATGGCTTGCTGTTACCACTTCAAATACGGATTCTCAATAAGCTGAGAATTAAAATACCTCACATCATGGGTGACTTCTTCTGTTACCCAATTAGGTAACACGAACACTTCATCTTCACTGGCTAGCTCTATTTCAGCGAGTATCAAACCCTTATTGAGTCCTTCAAAGACATCTACTTCCCAAGTATGCCCTTCATGAACTAGAAGGTAACGGATTTTGTCTATGAGTGAGGTTGCACAAAGGCTCTCTATCATCGACTCTGCATCTGAAAGCGGAATGGTGTACTCGAACTCAAGGCGTGAGGCACCTTGGCTTTTGCCTTTGATGGTGAGGTAGGCTTCTTTGTTTTGTATGCGGATGCGTACGGTGGTGAAATCACGGGTAGGGATATAGCCTTGTTTGATGGTGTATCCGTTTGTAAGCTTGGGGAGTTTATCTGAATGTACGAGGAATTTACGTTCTATTTCTATGCCCATAATGATTTGCCTTTGTGATGATTAAAGTGTGTATTTTATTAGTTATGGTACAAATTATTATACAACTTTAAACCCTTTAAGTAAAAATAAATATTAAATATATATAGTGGAGTCATTTCAATGGATAACAAAATGATGGTAGAGGAGTATCAATAGCATGGCTGAAAAACCGCAAAGTGAAAAGCTTTTAATGGAACTGCAGATGGAGGAGCTTCGGGCTAGTTTTGGCATTAAAAAAGAAGATTCTGATGCAATAAAACGCCCTAGTAATGCCCGAAGTGAAGCCAATGCAAAGATTGCAGCGTTGTATGAAGCTGCGGGTGAGTATGAGGCAGAGTTGGATCGTTTTGAAGAAGAGCTGGAAATCATAGAGTCTCATAGCCTAGAAGATATTGCTGCTGTGTTGAGTGAAAAATTTCCCGCTGAAGAGGGAAGTGTGGAGCAGGAGTTAAAAGAGGTTATCATGGTAGGATGGAGACAGTTGGTTGAAGTGAAACAGACGCATCCCAAAGAGCAGCTTGCGATTATAGAAGCCTCAGCGTTTAGTGATATCTTGACAAAATTAAAAGCAGCGTACCCTAATGATAACAGTGATTTTGAAGCACAGATGAAAGAGGTGTTAGTGAAAAGATGGGAGATGTTGATTGAGATCAAAAAAGAGCATATCGCAGAGGAGAGAGAAGAGATAGAAGAGCATCGCGGGCTGAAGCCTGATTATGCCAGAGGGGTATATAGAAAATACCATGGATTGGAAGATTAGGTGACTTACCTGCACTAAGAAGAGCAGGAGAATGTGATATTTTTGTGTTCTTCAGGTGTCTCTGTAGCAAAATGCTCAAACTCCGGCAGTTCATCATAAGGATGCGCTGCGAGATACAACAGGGTTTCTACTAAGGTAAAATCCCCACGTTTAGCCAGTGTAATGGCATCTTGCAACATATGGTTTTTCAACACATACTTGGGGTTGGTTTTGAGCATAGCTTCTTGACGCTGGGCTTGGGTATGTCTTTCTTTTGAGAGCCGTTTATCATAAAGATTGAGCCAGGTATCGACGGCTACGGGGTTCATGGCAATATCATACAAGGCACTTCTCTCACCATCATAGCGGCTCAGTGTGCGAAAGAAAATCGTGTAATCCACATAGGCATCCTGCAATGCTCTTAGCAAATTTTCAATCAGTAGTTTATCTTCATCAAGCCTCAAGAATAGTCCCATTTTTTGACACATCACATCTATATAGGCATCTGGATAGAGGGTGGCACCATAGTCATCAAGTTTTTGCTGCATTCTTTGTTTCTCGATGAGAGGAGATAGCGCAAGAGAGAGCATCGTAAGGTTCCAATAAGAGACGTTTGGCTGTTCTGCATAGCTGTAACGACCGGCACGGTCACTTTTGTTGGAGACAAAACCATACTGGAAATCATCCAGCATGGCATAGGGGCCATAGTCGAGGGTGAGACCTGCAATGGACATATTGTCAGTGTTCATCACGCCATGATTGAAGCCTACGCCTTGCCATTTGGCAATCAGCGTGGCGGTACGATCCACCACCTCAGAAAAAAACTTGAAATAGCGGTCTTCATCGTGTTGTAGATGCGGGTAGGATTCTGCTATGACATACTCAGTGAGGGATTTGAGTTTGTCGTATTCTTTGAAATAGTAAAAATACTGGAATGTGCCAAAACGTACCCAGCTTGGTGAGAGCCGCATGACTATGGCAGCATGTTCAATAGGACTACGTAGAATTTTGGTTTTGGAGCCGATGATACCAAGTGCTCGTGTTGTTGGGATACCCAGATGAAACATGGCTTCACTCATGAGGTATTCGCGGATAGAAGAGGGTAATGCAGCACGACCGTCAGCCATACGTGCATAGAGGGTTTCACCGCTTCCTTTGGTTTGGAGGTGCCAGCCGTTGATACTTCCTAGGTTGATGGCACGACCATCCCCCAGACGTCCTGCAAAATGTCCAAACTGATGTCCGGCATAACACATGGAAAACGGGCGTGCGCCTTTTGGCACAAAGGTACCGTTGAGCAGTGCTACAAAACGAGGATCATCGGCTGTGTCAGTGTCCAAGCCAATGAGTTCTGCTGCTTTGGGATTGAAACTGATGAGATAGGGATCATCAAGCGGTTCAGGGGTACTCATGGCGTAAAATTCGGAATCGAGCGAAAGATAGGCTGTTTCTAAGGTCATGGTATCTAGTGTCATGCAAGGGTTTTACAAGTATTATCCTTAAGGAAAGCTAAGATTTTGTACTGCAAGAGACAATAGGGTACACTGTCAAAAATCAGTTAAAGGAGTGAGTATGGAAGTATCAGTAGAGTATAGGGGCGATAAAACATTTAAGGCAAATACCCTAAAGTCTTCTTTTATTTTGGACTGTAAAGAGATAACACCGGTAGAGTACTTTGCAACAGGCATCATAGGGTGTACGGGAATTGATTTGGTCATGATGGCCGAGAAAGATGGCTTTGAAGTCCGGAATTACACTGTAAAAGCAGAAATAGAACGCACAACTTCCGTGCCTATGAAGTTTGCTTCTATGCATATCATCTATGATTTTGAAGGAGATTTTGATGCAAGCAAAGCCAAGCGGTATATTGGTGCGTCTTTGGAGAGCTACTGTACGACAGTCAACTCTATCCGTGACTCGGTGCAGGTGCGCTACACTGTCATACAAAATGGTGAAGTGATTGTAGAGAATGAACCATTGATGAGTATGAAAGCGTTACAGGAAGATGGTTTTGGCGGGGCGTGTTGTTCGTAGGACTTAGGTTTTTTCTATCTTGGAAATCAATTTAGCGATATCTTTTGCTTTTATCTTTTCACCATGTACACTTGCAGCAGGCTTTTTCTTGCATACCTTACACATATCGATGCATGATTTGGTAATGATGGTCGCATCAGGAAATACTTTGGAAAGTTTTTTTTCAAGTAAATTATGATGTGTGAATTTCTTGCACAGTTGTATTTTCATGTCTTACTATAGCATATTTTTGTGTTTTAAGTTTGTCAAAATCAGACAGCCTAATACACTTTTGGATATAATTGCGACCTAAATTCCCACTATGACGGATGTATAATGATACAAATAACAAATCTCACGAAGAGTTTCGGGGGACAAACCCTTTTTAATGACGCAAGTCTGAAGATGATTGCAGGACAGAAGATAGGTTTTGTGGGGCGAAACGGTTCAGGGAAATCCACACTTTTTAAGATGATTCTGGGTGAAGAAAATTATGATTCGGGCGATATCAGCATCCCTAAAAACTATATGATAGGTACACTGAAACAGCATTTGGTATTCACCGAAAAAACCGTGCGTGAAGAGTGTGCATTGGTGCTTCCTGAAGATGAACAGTGGAACTTTTATAAGATAGAAAAACTGCTTTTTGGCTTGGGATTTAGTGAAGAAGACCTCGATAAAGACCCTTTGAGCTTCTCAGGGGGCTATCAGATACGTATCAACCTTGTTAAGCTTTTGGCAACAGAGCCCAATATGCTTCTGCTCGATGAGCCGACGAACTACCTTGATATCCTCTCTTTACGCTGGCTCAAGACCTTTATCAATGAGTTTGAAGGGGAAGTGATACTCATCACCCATGACCGTGATTTTATGGACTCGGTAACCACGCATACGATGGGGGTTCACCGAAAAGGGCTTCGTTTGAGTTCAGGCGATAGCTACAAATACTATGCAACCCTTGAGATGGAAGATGAAACCTATGAGAAGACCAAAGCCAATCAAGACAAAAAACGCAAAGAGCTCGAAGAGTTTGTAGCGCGCAATAAGGCCAGGGCTTCCACCGCTGCATTGGCTCAGTCCAAACAAAAAGAGTTGGACAAAATGGATGAGATGGAGGATTTGCAGCAAGAAGCTACTTTGGCGTTTAAATTTAACTACAGTGATACGCCTGCGAAGATCCTTTTGCGTGCGGATAATCTTGGGTTTGGCTATAATCCCCAGGAACCGCTTTTTAGTGGGGTTACTTTTGCTTTGGAGAAGGGTCAGAGATTGGCGATTATCGGTAAGAACGGTAAGGGTAAGTCAACCTTGCTTAACTACATCGCAGGAGAATTGCCGCATCAGCAAGGCACACTGGAGTTTCACCCTTCTACGAAGTTTGCGCACTTCGGACAAACCAATATTGAGCGTTTGGATGTCAAAGCGACCATCATCGATGAGATCAGTTCAGTGAGTAAGGAGATAGGGTTTGCAGAGGTACGGGCTATCTGTGGACGGATGATGTTTTCAGGAGATCTGGCTGAAAAGAAGATCGAAGTGCTTTCAGGGGGAGAGCGTAGCCGTGTAATGCTGGGTAAAATCATCGGAACACCGGCAAACCTGCTCTTTTTGGATGAACCGACCAACCACCTTGACATGCAGTCCATCGATGCACTTGCAGATGCGATAGAAGGCTTTGAAGGCTCACTTATTATGGTGACGCACTCAGAGATGCTTTTAAGAAGGCTTGCCGATGCGCTCATTATCTTCCATAAGGGAGGTGCTGAGTACTTTAACGGCACCTATGATGAGTTTTTGGAAAAAATAGGATGGGAAGAGGAAGAGGGGTCTGAGCCTAAAAAGAAAAAACCTAAAATCAACCACAAAGAACGAAAGCAACTACGCAAGGTTGTGACACAAGAACGCAACGAAGCCCGCAAGCCATACACAAAAGAGATAAAACTGTGTGAAGAACAGCTCGAAATTGCCGAAGCTAAACTGGCAAACAAAAATGAAGCACTCGCAGCTGCTTCAATACGTGCGGATAATGGCGCCATTATGGAACTCTCTAAAGAAGCAGGTCTCATGCAACAAGAGATAGATGCACTCTTTGAACGTTTAGAGAATGCCACACAAAAAGACGAAGAGATAATGGCGGAGTATGAGTTAAAACTCGAAGCAATAGATGCTTAGAGGATCGCTCTTTACCTAGTAAAAGTAAAGAGAGGTTTTACAAACTTTTGTGTGCATCTTCATGGGAGTGATCCCATGACAGTTTTGCACCGCCTAGCAGATGAAAATGCAAGTGATGTACCTCTTGCCCTCCATCGTCGCCATTGTTGGTGATGAGTCTGTAACCTGTTTTGTCCACGCCCACTTTTCGAGCCACTTCCTGTGTAAAGAGTGTCAAACCTGCCATGGTCTCTGCTGAGACATCTCCAAAGCAGTCTACGTGTATTTTGGGGATGATGAGAATGTGTATAGGTGCTTTGGGATAAAGGTCGTGAAAGGCTAAAAAATGTTCACTTTCATGTACTGTATTGTTGGGAATTTCTTTGTTGACAATTTTGCAAAATATGCACATCGGCGTGTCCTTTAAGGTGTATTTGATTGCTCAATTATAGCACATATCAAAGTCAATAAATCCCCTTATTAGTATCTTTTGGATAAAATCACGGCTATTACAGCAGTCATATAGAGGTTTTATGAAAGAACTAGAAGTAAAAATCCTTCAAGCCGATACGCTTGAAGCATTGGAAAAAGTACGTGTTGAACTTTTTGGGAAAAAGGGTGTTTTGGCGGTAGAATTTGCTAAAATGAAAGATGTGCCCGGTCCAGAAAAAAAAGCATTTGCAGAGGGGCTCAATACCACTAAAACCTTCTTGCAGGAAAGCTTTGATGCACGCTATGAAACACTCAAATCCGAAGCCATACATGCAGCATTAAAGTCTGAAGCTATTGATGTGTCACTCTATGGCGGATTTGCCCAAAAAGGTGCACTGCATCCGGTGATGCAAACGATGGATAAGATCATTGATTATTTTGTGGCACTCAATTTTGCAGTCCAAAGCGGTCCGATGGTGGAAGATGATTTTCATAATTTTGAAGCACTCAACCTTCCCAAACACCACCCTGCGCGCGATATGCAGGATACTTTTTACTTTAAAGACGGCGGATTGCTCCGTACACATACCTCTCCTGTACAAATTCGTACGATGATGCAGACCAAACCACCTATTCGGATGATTGCCCCTGGGACGGTCTTTAGACGCGATTATGACATTACGCATACACCGATGTTTCATCAGGTAGAGGGTCTTGTGGTCGATGCCAAAGGCAAGGTAAGTTTTGCCAATCTCAAGTCGATACTGACAGACTTTCTACAGTATATGTTTGGGGAAGTAGAAGTGCGTTTTAGACCAAGCTTTTTTCCGTTTACCGAGCCTTCTGCAGAGGTAGATATCTCCTGTATCTTCTGCAAAGGTGAAGGCTGTAGGGTCTGTTCTCATACCGGATGGCTTGAAGTACTCGGCTGCGGTATCGTTGATCCTAATGTGTTTAAAGCCGTCGGCTATGAAGAGGTGAGCGGGTATGCTTTTGGGTTGGGTGTAGAGCGTTTTGCAATGTTGATGCATAAAATACCGGATTTAAGAAGCCTTTTTGAGGGAGATATACGTTTGTTGGAGCAGTTTAGATGATAGTAACACGGTCGTGGTTAAATGAATTTGTGGACCTTAGAGGTGTCTCTAACGAAAAGCTGTATGAAACGTTCAATGCCATAGGGCTCGAAGTCGATAGTCTCAAACAAATTATACTTCCACAAAAAGTAGTCATAGGTAAGATACTCACTTGCGAAAAACATCCCGATGCGGATAAGCTAAATGTCTGCACTATCGATGTGGGAGAGGGTATACGACAAATAGTCTGCGGTGCAGCCAATGTAGTAGATGCCCAGTATGTTGCGGTAGCAAATATCGGTGCAGAGCTGCCTGACGGACTGGTGATCAAGCCTGCCAAACTGCGTGGTGTGGAGAGTGAGGGTATGGTGTGTTCTGCCAGCGAGCTTGGATTGCCTCAAATGGGTGAGGGAATTATGATACTCGATGAGAGTATCGGCTCACTCAAAGCGGGTGAAGAGTTGGGCAGTTTTGCAACAGTAGCAGATACGATCATAGAGCTTGAGCTGACTGCAAATAGGGGAGATTGTCTTAGCGTCTTTGGTGTAGCAAGAGACTTGAGTGTGGCACTTGAGCTTGACATGAAGTCATTTGAGTACAAGAAAAAAGAAAAATTACAACTGGGTATCGCCAGAGAAGCAGAGATCCATACCCAAGGTGAGATGGATGCGGACCTGCACTACAAGCTAGCAACGCTGGAGCATCTCTCCAATAGTTTTTTAATGCAGTTGCGCTTAGCCATTGTAGAGACTAAAACAGAAGATAAACTTGCCAATATACTCGCGTATGCAACCCATACTACAGGAGTCGTGCTTCGTGCCTATAACAGCAAGGTTTTTAGAAACGGAGACAATAAAATTTCTGTACGTCCTGTAGCAAAAAACAAAGGTATCATCGAGATAAGGGGAAACAACGAAGTCTTTTCTGTTGCAGGTGTGTATCAGCAAAAAGAGACCATAGCGAATGATGATACAAAAGAGCTTTTGCTTGAAGCAAGCTATATTCATCCTGATGTTTTGGTCGATGCGGTTGCTGGTACTTCACTCAAAACCGATGAGCTGTACTATAAAACATCACGAGGTTCTAACCCTGACCTTGTTTTTGGTCTTTCTTTTCTTGCTTCCTTGATGAATACACTGACTGATATCGCCTGTTATGAAGGTTCTTTGACCGTTGAGGTAGTCCGTGAAAATGATACGGTCGTGGTAAGTACCAAGGAGATTTCATCGATTATCGGTATGG
>JAABRH010000058.1 GCA_011391015.1 Sulfurovum sp. | reverse complement strand
TTTTTTAAGTTTTTAAAAACCATTTCCGAGATACAGGACCGATTTCCCATGGAGACTTCTCCCATCCGTACCGCATTGGTAACGGCTCGGAGTTTTAGCACTTATGAAAGAGTGCTTGGAACGCTTAAAGGGTGGGGTGTACGGGTGGATGAAGCCTTTTTCCAAGGTGGCGTACAAAAATACGAAGTCATCAAAGCCTTCGGTGCAGATATCTTCTTTGATGATCAAGATGCCCACTTGGAGTCTGCCTCCAAAGAGACACCTTCGGCCAAAGTGCCATACCGCCTTTAGCTTCGTTTACGGTAAAACTCGCTTTTGAACGCCTCAAACCGTTGTTCCAAGATAGCTTCTCTCATCTGCTTCATCAGATCGAGATAGTAATACAAGTTATGAATGGTGGCAAGTCTGAAGTAGGTGATCTCTCTGGCTCTGAAGAGATGACGCAGATAGGCACGTGAATAGGTTTGGCAGACCATACAGCCACACTCCGGGTCTATAGGGGATGCATCGGTAGCGAACTCGGCTTTTTTGATGTTAAATTTACCAAAAGAGGTAAAAAGAGTGCCGTTGCGCGCATTTCTGGTAGGCATGACACAGTCGAACATATCGATGCCGCGTGAGACATTTTCTACCAGATCTTCAGGTGTGCCTACACCCATGAGGTAACGGGGTTTATCTTCAGGCATAAACTGTGTCGTCCACTCTACCGTGTCATACATATCCTGATTGGCTTCTCCGACACTCAGACCTCCTATGGCAAAACCGTCATAATCCATCGCACACAGCTCTTTGGCAGATTTTTCACGAAAGGCATTGTCTGTTCCGCCTTGGATAATGGCAAAAATGTTCTGATCCACCCCGATGCCTTCAGTCTGTTTGGCTCTAAAGTAGTCAATGGACTCCTGCGCCCAGCGTGTGGTGCGTTCGATACTGGCTTTGATACGCTCCTGCGTCGCAGGCAGTGCTACGAGGTCATCGAGTATCATCATGATGTCTGAGCCAAGATTGTGTTGGATGTCAATCACTTTTTGGGGTGTAAAGTAGTGTTTACTGCCGTCCACATGGCTTCTAAAGGTGATGCCATTTTCGTCTATCTTGACATTGTCTGAGAGAGAAAAGGCTTGAAATCCACCCGAGTCGGTGAGAAAACTTTTGGGGTATTTGGTAAAACCGTGCAGTTTACCCATGGTGTTGATGGTCTCATCTCCGGGGCGGATGTATAGATGATAGGTGTTACCCAATATAATCTCAGGCTTGATAAAGGTAGCAAGATCAGTCGCATCGAGTGCTTTGACTGCACCCACAGTTCCTACTGGCATAAACACGGGAGTTTGGATGGTTGAATGGGCTGTTTGGATGGTACAGGCACGTGCCTTACCATCGGTTTTATCTAGCTGAAATTGCATTGTGTTATAATACCCCTGTCAAAAATAATGATGAAATTATACCCAAAAACCCAAGAAGGCATCGATTGAAAAACATACTCATTTTAGCCAGTGGAACCATTGCCAAACATTTTATAGCGTGGATCAGCACAAACAGGGTTGCAGAAAACCGATACTTTGTTACCTACCATAAAGCAGACACACTGCCCCAAAATACAGGGGCCAATGTCACCCTCATAGAGAGTGATCCCACCAGTTTTTCTAAACTCAATGCCATCATGGAAGAGACGCGCTTTTCCAATCTTTTTATCGTGCTAGACGATGCTGATGAAGCGAAATATGTCTTGAAAAATCTAGCTCATATCAAAAGTAAAACCCGCATCATATTGGTCAATCAATGGGATGGTTTTGAAGCAGAAACAGACCTCAAACACCTCAACATCATCAATACCAATGAACTCATAGCAAGCCATTTGTACGATAGACTCCCCAATGTTCCTTTAGTTGCGCAAAATATCGGGCTTAAAGAGGGAGAGATTATGGAGGTGTATGTGCCGTTTGGCAGTGCGTATGCGTACAGACACATCGGTTCTATTTTGCAGCGCAAATGGAAGATAGCCGCTTTGTACCGTGAAGGCGCGCAGATACTTCCCACCAGTGCAACCATGATACGTCCCGATGATACTTTGTTGATTGTAGGTAAACCAATGGTTCTAGATGGTGTCTATAAAACCATTAACAGAAGGCTGGGACTTTTTCCTCAACCCTTTGGAAAAGACATTTACTTGATTTTGGATTTGAGGTATGATGCCAAGCAGGCACTATTGTACCTCAAAGAGAGCATCTACCTGACACAGAAACTTGAGGGAAAGAGTCTGTTTGTGCGTATTTTACATCCTCAAAATTTTGCTTTGATTGAAGAACTTAGAAGGTATGAATCTTCCACTGTCACACTCTCTATCTGCTACAAAAATGATGAGGCAAAAAAGCAAATAGAACAGGATATCTTTGAGCATAATATCGGGCTTATTATGAACAGCATCCCGACGTTTGAAGCAGAAGATCTCAAAGAGACCTTGTACAACCTTAGAAAAGTAGTCTTCCTTTTTGGTGATAAACTGTTGTATAACATCAAAAAAACGGTGGTACTCATCGATGAAAATGAAAAGATGGAGTCTATCTCCTCTTTGGCATTTGACATCTCTGAAGCCTTGGGATTGAAGCTCTCACTCTGTGATTTTGACCCTGAGGGGGATTTTTCGAGTAAGCGTATGGTGCTAGAGCATTATGAAACACTGGCAGATATCTTTAATACCGACATCACGCTTGAACAAAAAATCTCAAACCCCATACGCGAACTTTCCAAAATGGAAGATGTGCTTCAGATCGCTCCTTTTGAAAAACGTCTCAACACTGACAACCTCAGAAAGCTCATCTCTAACAAACTACAGGATTTTTTGCTGACTACACACCGTCATCCCAAGCTCTTGGTTCCTTTTGAGATTGTGTGAACTACCCCGACATAAATGACGGAGCTTCCTAGAAACTCCCAAGTATTCTTAGGATATTAAAAGGCTTTAACGGTAGTCCCTACCGCATTTTGTACTTTTTATGTTCACAGACTATAGTTTGGTTTTCGCTTTAGTCATATAACGCAAACATGGTGTATTATAGCAACTCTTACTTTTTGTGTTAAAAAATATGCCAAATTGACATATTTTTTACCATACCCCTTATATCCCCGTCTTAAAAGACGAGGGTTTACGGGATGATTGCTAAACCTTTTTAATACCATAAAGCACTCAGCTTCAAGGCTTCAAACCACACTTAATAACAAATAAGATAAAATAAAACCCAAAACACAACGCGCAAGGTTTTAGCTGATGATTGTCCCTATTGAACTGGTCCATACCCAAAATATCACCTATGATATCACGATTGATGTCTTACCGCAGCTTGCGTTTGATACCCATGTGGTGATAGTGACCAATCCTACGGTATCAGGCTTACATCTAAACAGACTTCTTGCGCATATCAGCGCGCCTCAACTGCATGTAGTGACCATACCTGATGGTGAAACCTACAAAACGCTTGAAACGGTTGAGTCTATACTTAATGCGTGTTTTGAGCACAGACTTGACAGAAAATCGCTTCTAATCGCTTTTGGTGGTGGGGTGATAGGTGATATGACAGGGTTTGCTGCCAGTCTGTACCAAAGAGGGATTGATTTTATCCAGATACCCACAACGCTGCTTTCTCAGGTCGATGCTTCAGTGGGCGGTAAAACAGGTGTCAATACCCGCTACGGCAAAAATCTCATCGGCGCATTTTACCAGCCAAAAGCAGTCTATATCGACCCGTATTTTTTGCATACCTTACCCAGTAGAGAGTTCGCTGCAGGCGTGGCAGAGATAGTTAAAATGGCTGTGATGTTCGATGCTTCTTATTTTGCATTTTTGGAGAAGGCAGACTTTAGGGACGAAGAGACGCTCAAAGAGATCATCAAAAAATCAGTTGAGCTCAAAGCCTGGGTGGTCAATCAGGATGAAAAAGAAGCTGGCATCCGTGCGGTGCTGAACTACGGACACACGTTTGGGCATGTCGTTGAAAATGAAACACAGTATGAGACTTACTTGCACGGCGAAGCGGTTGCCATAGGGATGGTGATGGCAAATGCTTTGGCGGTGGAGCTGGGATTATTTTCACAAGATGAGGCACGCAGAGTCAAAGCACTTTTGCAAAAAGCCTCTTTACCTGTGGAGTATGTCATTAAAGATGTGGACGATTTTTACGAGCATTTCTTTCTCGATAAAAAATCTGCCAGAGGAAGCATCAAGTTTATCTTGCCTCAGGGCTTGGGACATCATACTATGCTTAGCGGGTTAGATGAGAGTATGGTGAAAAAAGTACTTCACGGTTTTGGAGTGCCACAGTGAAAGTAAAATATTTTGTTTTAGCGTTTATGCTGTTTGCCTCACTGCCTGTTGTTGCTCAAGAAAACAATGGGACAAACCAAACAGTACAAAGCAGTAGCGAACAAAATGCAACACATACAGTTGAATCAGAAACACCACTGATTGATACAAAAAAACTCGAACAGCTCTTACTTCAAAAGAACACCCTCGATAACGAACTGGTCGATAACAATATCTGGTCAAAGATCTACAGTAATTACCATACTTTTCTGGTTCTTAAAAAACAGGAGATACAGCTTGACAAAGAGATCGGTGAGTTAAACAAGATACGTAAAAAAACTACCCAGCAAAAAGAGGCTTTGGAGAGTGCCCAAAATAACAAAGTGACACTGCTTGGCAAACTCCAACTCCTTGAAGAGTATGAAAAGGACCCGTTTAAAAAGTTTTTAACCCCACCCAATATTGACGATATCCCTCATGTGGGAAACCCTTTGGCCGTTATAGCAGCACTCTCTTACAGACAAAAACTCAAAACCGATGAAAAAGAGTACAGCAGCCGCTACACTTCACTCATTCATATCATGGGTAAACTCAAAGAGAAGCAGATTATTATCGATAAACTCATCGCCTTAGATCCGCAAAACAGTGAATATCTTCAGGCACAAAAAGACAATGAAGATCAGATAAAGACCTTTATGCCGGTCATAGAGATTTTTAAAACAACCGAGAATGTCTATAGTAAAAAAGTGGATGAGGTGAAGCTTAACCTTGAAAATGAGGTAGAAAAAGAGATAGAGCGGACGTTTAGCATCGGGGCTATCGTTCTGTTTTTCATCATCCTGTTGTTTTTTATCAAATATCTGGTTAAAAAATATATGTCGGACAATGAGCGTTTCTACACCATCAACAAAGCGCTCAACATTACTTTTGTAACGATTTTGATCCTTACCTTGCTGCTTGCCTATATTGAAAACGTGAGTTATCTGGTTACCATTCTGGGTTTTGCCTCTGCGGGTATTGCGATTGCGATGAAAGACTGGTTTATGTCGTTGATGGGGTGGCTGACGATCGTTATAGGCGGGGCGATTCATGTCGGTGACAGGGTGAAGTTTGTCAGAGACGGTGTGGAGTATGTGGGAGACATCGTGGATATCTCTTTGCTTCGTATGACGATGCATGAAGATATCACCCTTACAACGCAGATGCTCAACCGTCGTGCCGGACGTATCATCTTTGTGCCCAATAACTTCATATTTACCGATATGATTTCAAACTATTCGCATGCAGGGCTCAAGACGGTTTGGGACGGGATTGATTTTTTGATTACGTTTGATTCAGATATGCAAAAAGCGGCACATATAGCCAAAGAGATAGCTAAGAAGTACTCCAAAGGCTATACCGATATCACCCGAAAACAGCTTAACAAGCTGCGCAGTCAGTATTCGGTCAAAAATACCAATGTTGAACCGCGAGTCTTTACACTTATTGAGCCCTATGGCATGAAAATATCGGTTTGGTACCTGACAAACTCCTATGCGACACTAACACTCCGAAGTACTATCTCATCTGAGATTATTATGCGTATTCAGGCAGAAGAGAAGATCCATCTTGCCTTTCCTACGCAGTCTGTTTATGTCGATAAGAATGTGCCTAAACCTGTAGCGGTTTTGGATGATGCACCCATACAGGGAACACTACTCTAATGCAAAAAAAAGTCTATTTTAAAACCTTTGGATGCCGTACCAATCAGTTTGATACACAGGTGATGATGTCCAAACTGCAAGAGTTTGAACTCACTGAAGATGAACTGCTCTCGGACATCATCGTCGTAAACTCCTGTACAGTGACCAACGGTGCAGATTCGTCGGTTCGTAACTATATCGCTTCGATGCAGCGCAAAAACCCCCATGCTAAAGTCGTGCTTGCAGGCTGTGGTTCTCACTCCAAAGGTGAGTCACTTTTTGAAGAGAAAAAAGTCTTTGGCGTCATGGGACACTCAGAAAAAGAAAATATCAATACCATACTCAAAAATGAGCAGCCTTTTTACCAGATAGGTGACCTAGAACACATCGACTCAACCATCGTGGAAGAGTTTGTCGGTAAAAGCAGGGCGTTTATCAAGATTCAGGAGGGATGTGATTTTCGCTGTTCGTACTGTATTATCCCTTCTGTGCGTGGTAATGCACGTTCGCATAAAGAAGAGACGATTTTGGAGCAGATCAGCAAACTTGCCGCCAACGGATTTGGCGAGTTCATCTTGACCGGAACAAACGTAGGCAGCTACGGGCAAGACCACAACACATCCATGGCAAAGTTGCTTAAAAAGATGAGTCTCATACGTGGGGTTAGACGCATCCGTATCGGCAGTCTTGAGCCTATTCAGATCGATGATGAGTTTTTGGAGCTGCTTAGCGAGCCATGGATGGCAAAACATATGCATATCGCCTTACAGCATACTAGTGACAAGATGCTTAAACTCATGAACAGACGCAACGAATACAAAACAGACCTGCCACTTTTTCAAAAAATAGCCGACCATGGGTATGCTTTGGGAACCGACTACATCGTAGGGCATCCAGGCGAAGATGAGAAAGAGTGGAGTGAGGCGATAGCCAGAGTTAAAGAGCTGCCGCTTACCCATGTGCATGCCTTTACCTACTCTAAGCGTGACAACACACCTTCAGCTACGATGAAACCTGAAATAAAAGGCAATGTTGCCAAAGAGCGCCATCATGAGCTGACAGACATCATTAAAGCAAAGAACTTTCTTTTTAGACGTGAGCATACACACAATCTTGAAGTCTTGCTTGAAAGCGGTCAGGGTGGAGTGTATCACGGTTTTGATCAGTATTTTAACAAGGTGTCAGTCAGCAGCGATGAAGACCTGAGTGCTAATTGGGTGCTACTCAATGATGTGGAGGTGGGCAGTGAAGGCAATAAAGCAATACTTTAAACGTGAAACACTGCAAAACAAAAACAGTAAAATCATTGTTGGCTTGCTTGCGCTGTTGGTTTTACTCCTAGCCTTTGCGACACTACGTGATACGGATATGCTCATCACTCACGATAAAGCCAATGCACTTTACAGCGAAAACAAAATACAGAAAATAAGACTCGAGGGCGACTGGTTACGTCTCTACACCACTGAGCAAACCTACAAAATCTACAAAGATGCCGTCAATAAAACTGCTTTTTTTACGAAGTATCCTGTTGAGATAGAGGCTGATGGGCGTGATTTTTTCAATCTGTTTGTCTTGGTGCTAGGGGTTGGGGTTGCTGCCATACTCATTCTTTTGATACGGCAAAAAAGTATGCAATCACAGAAAAATAGTTTCTCTTTGGGTAGAGAAGGCGAGACATCTAAAAATGAATCGACAGACGAACCTGTTCAGGCGCTTACCTCTCATGTAACCTTTGCAGATGTTGCAGGGATTAAAGATGTCAAAGAAGAACTCGAAGAGATCATCGACTTTCTCAGAGAACCGCAAAAGTACCGCGATATGGATATACGTCTGCCAAAAGGTGTCTTGCTTGTAGGACCTCCGGGTGTGGGTAAAACGCTTATTTCTAAAGCTGTGGCGGGTGAAGCGGGTGTGCCATTTTTTTACCAAAGCGGTGCTTCGTTTGTGCATATCTATGTCGGTATGGGGGCCAAAAGAGTCTCTGAACTCTTTAGAAAAGCCAAACAGATGGCGCCAAGCATCGTGTTTATCGATGAGATAGATGCCGTAGGTAAAAGCCGTGGAGAACAAAGAAATGATGAAAGAGAAGCGACACTCAATCAGCTTTTAACGGAAATGGACGGCTTTGAGGAGAGTTCAGGTGTCATCGTCATCGGTGCGACGAACAAGATAGAGATGCTTGATGAAGCACTGCTTCGAGCAGGGCGTTTTGACAGACGCATACACATCTCGCTTCCTGACTTGCAAGACAGAGCCAAAACCCTTGAACTGTACCTTGCGCAAAAACCCAATGAGGTCGACATCGAGCAGGTAGCACGAATGACGGTAGGGTTCAACTCCGCTGCACTCGATACACTCACCAATGAAGCAGCGATCTATGCCATGAGAGGAGGGCGTAACCGTGTAACAACGTCTGATTTTGAAGCAGTAAAAGAGAAGGTTTTGTTAGGAAAACGCAAGATACTCTCATTTACTGAAGAGGAGAGACAGATTCAGTCCATCTATCAGGCTTCCAAAGCCATCATCGCCACGTGGTTGGATGTGGAGTTTGAAAAGATAGGCATCGTCAATACCAGATTGGTTAGCCAAGAGCATGAGATACTTTCAAAAAGCCAGCTCCTTGCACGTATGAAAGTCTATCTCTCTGGCAGTATCGCAACCAAAATGCACTACAATGAACAGTTTACCAACGCAAGCAAAGACATCGCTCAGGCAAAAGAGATAGCAAGAAAAGTGGTGCACGAGTATGCTATGAGCGATAATTTTATCGTTACACCAGAGCAAGAAGAGACACTCTTGCGCCAATCTGCTGCTGAAGTTACAACACTGCTTAAAACACTTGACACCGCATTGCTCAATACCTCTTCTTATCTTTTGATGCATGAGAATATCTCTCAAGATGAGTGTAGAGAAATCTTAAGAAAAATATTTTAATGCGTTATTTCTCAGGTTTTTCGCTACAGGCTGAGCAGTCTCTTTTTCGTGACTATCTCATTCACAGTGAGTACTGTGTTGCAGGATTTTCCTATGGGGCGCAGCAGGCACTTGAGTATGTTTTGGCTTCTTCCACGCGCATTGACAGGCTTATCTTGCTCTCACCGGCTTTTTTTCAGACACAAAAATCCTCTTTTATCCGCGCACAACTGCGATATTTTGAGACAGACCAACACGCCTATATTGAACAATTTTTAAAAAATGTGACTGCCCCATCTGCATACATGCTAGATACCTATCTCAATGTAGGTACAAAAGAAGAACTAGAAGCACTTTTAACTTACCAATGGGAAAGTGCAAAAATACAAGAAGTCCTAGCAAAAGGCACTGTGATAGAAGTCTTTTTAGGCAGTGACGATAAGATCATTGATGTACAGGAGGCCTTCTTGTTTTTTAAAGCGCTGACAACAACCTATTTCATCAAGGGTGTGGGGCATTTGCTTAAAGAATAAACACGTAATACTATTTTGATTTGGAGTCCCGTGTGAACATAAACCGTAACCGTCTCAAAGAAGCCACAGAGCAAAACCTTCTCAGCGAAGAACAGGCAGAGCATCTTTGGGCATTTTTGAATGAACAACAAAAAGATTCGCCGAGTTTTACTTTTACCCATATGCTTTACTATTTTGGCGGTATGATAGCTATTGGCGCGATGAGTTTATTTATGACGCTTGGCTGGCAAGAGTTTGGCGGATGGGGTATCTGCTGGATCGCACTTGCTTATATGATTTGCGGGGTTTTAGTCACAGAGTATCTGCTCCATACTAAAAAGCTTCCTATTCCAGCCGGCATCATGGCTACTTTTGTGGTAGTATTGATACCTTTAGCCGTGTTTGGTTTGCAAATGGCATATGGCTGCTGGGGGGAGCAGGATGATTACCGTGATTATCATCGGTATATCGATATGCGATGGTTATTGATGGAACTTGCCACACTCGCTGGCGGGGCAGTGATGTTATGGCGGTACCGTTTGCCGTTTTTGGTGATGCCCTTGGCAGTCACGCTGTGGTATATGAGTATGGATTTAGTTCCCTTTTTATTTGGTGTTGAGGATTTAGAGTGGAGATTGCGTAAGATGGTTTCTGTGTTTGTGGGTTTGCTGATCACCCTTTTGGCATTTTGGGTTGATGTACGCACCAAAGATGCAAAAGATTATGCATTTTGGTTTTATCTGTTTGGGGTCATCACCTTTTGGGGCGGGCTCTCTATGATGAACTCAGACAGTGAACTAAACAAATTTATCTATGCTTGTATCAATCTTGCTTTAGTGATGATTGGTGCTATTCTTTCACGTAAAGTCTTTGCAGTTGTAGGCGGTTTGGGTATCGTGGGCTATCTGGGACATTTGTCGTATGAGAT
>JAABRH010000057.1 GCA_011391015.1 Sulfurovum sp. | reverse complement strand
TGCTGTAAGAGTTTTTGTTTTTGAGAAGTATTTGGATAAATACGAATCTTTAAAACTCTTAGCAATTAAGTTCCTTCTTGATTTGGTATTTTAATTTTATATGAATTTTAACTGTGATGATAAAAATACGACAAAATGTCATATTTTTGTTCCTTATATCACCGCACTTAAAGGCGAGGGTTTAGGGAACGTGGGCTAAAAAAGTATATCGATAAATGGAATAATTGGCAGATTTTATAATAAGGGATTGATAAAGAGCGCACTCAAGAGTGCGCTGGGAAAGAACTTAACAAGAATACGTAGTGATAAACTCGTATGCTGTTGGTCTGCCTTCATCTGGCCAGATTTGTCTTTCAAACTGGTAGTGTTGGTAGGTATCGATAAACTCTTGTGTAAAGACAGGTTTAAGGAAGTCATTGTCTGCGATGAGGGCTTCTACGGCTTCTCTGAGTGTATGAGGCATTTGAGGGATATTTCTCTCTCTGATCTCATCAAGTGTAAGCTCAAAAAGGTCTTCGTTCATTGGACCTACTGGGATATCTTTATTTTTGATACCGTCAATACCCGCCATCATCAATACAGCAAAACAGAGGTAAGGACACGAAGTAGAATCAGGGAATCTCGTCTCGATTCTAGTAGCCATCTCACCTGCACCATACGGGATACGACACGCAGCCGAACGATTTTGGCTTGAGTACGTCAAGATGCTTGGTGCTTCAAACCCTGGAAGAAGTCTTTTATAAGAGTTTGTACTTGGATTTGTAATTGCAGCCACTGCTTTAGCATGTTTGAAGATACCGCCAAGATAGTGAAGTGCCATATCACTCAGGTTTGCATATGCGCCTTCTTTGTAGAAAAGGTTTTTGCCGTCTTTCCAGATAGATTGGTGTACGTGCATACCGTTACCGTTGTCACCAAAGAGCGGTTTTGGCATAAATGTCGCTGTTTTGCCGTTAAGGTGAGCAACCATTTTGACGACATATTTGTATTTTTGTACGTTGTCTGCAGCTTCTATCATCGTACCGAATTTGATACCGATTTCCCCTTGACCTTGTGCCACTTCATGGTGACCGAGCATGACTTCAAGACCCACTTCTTCAAGAAGTAACATCATTTCGGCTCTGAGATCTACTTGAGAGTCTGTAGGCATGACTGGGAAGTATCCGCCTTTGGTACCTGGTCTGTGACCCATATTTCCATTTTCGTATTTGGTGTCATAGTTCCATCCACCCTCTTCAGTCTCGATGTGGTAGTACGCAGAGTTCATAGTGTCTCTAAACTCAACGCTGTCAAAGACAAAAAACTCATTTTCAGGACCAAAGTAGGCTACGTCACCGATGTTTGCTTCTGCAAGATATTCCAATGATTTTTTCGCGATAGATCGTGGACATTTTTCATACATTTGACCTTTGTAGATGTCATACACATCACAAATAACGATAACCGTAGCATCAGCTGTAAATGGATCCATAAATGCGGTATCGATATCCGGTTTGAGTACCATATCTGATTTGTGGATCGGCTGCCATGCATCAATGGAAGAACCGTCAAACGGTAAACCGTTCTCAAGCATACCACTTGATACAGCGCTCATTCTGTAGCTGATATGGTGCCATGCACCTTTGATGTCTGTAAATCTAAAATCTACAAACTGTACTTCATTTTCTTCACAATATTTATAGAACTCATCTATACTACTGACAAACTTACCCATGTTGTAACGCTCCTATTTTTTAAAAGATTAATAATTATAGCCATAAAATAGTTAGTTACTTCCGTGTTTGTGCTTAAAAAGTAATCAATTGTCTATCTCGACCTTCAAAAGTGGCAACTTTTGTGTAGCCGATCTCTTTTGCCAATGCGCTAGCCTTTTCATATCCTGCCCCGATGTGTTCAACTGCATGCGCATCTGAAGAAAAGGTAATGGGGATGTCCAGCGCATAGGCTTCTTCCAAGAGAGCACGTGAAGGATAGAGTTCGCCAACAGGTTTACGAAGCCCTGCAGTGTTGATCTCGAGTACCATATTGCTTTGCTTGATGGCACGCAGGGCATTTTTGGCAAGTAGGCGGGTGTCCTGCTTGGGGAGAAATTTAAATACTTTGATAAGATCAAGATGCCCTACGATGTCAAATTTACCCGATACTGCCATCGTTTCAGTGGCTTCAAAATAGGCTTGCCATATCTCATCTATATCTTTACTCTGCCAGCCTCCGATAAACTCAGGATTGTCAAAACTCCATTTATCTATGAAGTGTACAGAGCCTATAAGGTAGTCCACTTTTGCTTCAAGCACCCGTTCATCGATGTGTCCTGGAAGATAATCCACTTCATAACCCAAAAGAATGCTTATGCTATCTTTATATCTCTCTTTGGCATCCAAAACGTCTTTACGGTAGTGTTCCATTTCTTCAAAACCCAAACGGTAATAGGGGTCAAAATCCATTGGTGCATGCTCAGAAAAACCATAGATATCTATACCCAATTCTATGGCTCTTATAAGGTAATCATCCATTGTGCCTACGGCATGGTTGCAGCGCGTTGTGTGGTTATGTAGGTCTATTCTCATAGACCGATTTTAGCATAAAAACTGTTTTTTACTACTAATAGGGTAGAATAAACCAAAAATAATTCGTACGGAAAATGAGATGTTGCATCAAAACAAAGTAGAGCTTTTAGCACCTGCAGGTAACCTAGAGAAGATGAAAATCGCTCTAAATTATGGTGCTGATGCGGTGTATGGTGGCACAAGTACGTTTTCATTGCGGATTCGCTCCGGTAAAGAGTTTGACATAGAATCTTACGCTGAGGGTATCGCCTATGCTCATGCGCGTGGTAAAAAAGTCTATTCTACGGTCAATTCCTTCCCGTTTAATTCGCAACTCAAACTCTATGAAAACCACATCGCCAAAATCGCTGAACTCAAACCCGATGCACTCATCGTCTCCAGTCCTGGTGTAGTTAAGATAGCGCACCGTGTCGCACCTGATATTCCTATCCATCTCTCTACTCAGGCCAATGTGATGAATGCGATGGATGCGGAGGTTTATTATGATTTGGGGGTGAAGCGCATCATTGTGGCGCGTGAGATCTCTTTAAAAGACTGTGAAGCGATCAAAACCCATTTACCTCAACTTGAACTTGAAGTGTTCGTACACGGTTCGATGTGCTTTGCCTACTCGGGACGCTGTCTTATCTCGTCGCTTCAGACAGGACGGGTGCCAAACCGAGGAAGTTGCGCCAATGACTGTCGTTTTCCGTATGAGATCTATGCGCACAATCCTGAGTCGGGCACTACCTTTAGACTGGATGAAGAAGAGGGTATCGGTACCTACATTATGAATGCCAAAGATATGAATATGGCTTCGCATGTGGATGAGATTCTGGCTTCAGGGGTGATTGATTCACTGAAGATTGAAGGGCGTACCAAATCACCGTATTATGCAGGTGTGGTCACGAAAGCCTACCGTCATGCCATAGATGACTATTATCTCAACGATTTCAATGAGGCTCGGTATCAGCGGGAATTAAACACCACGCAAAACCGCGGATTTACCGATGCTTATCTGCTTTCACGCCCTTTTGAGCGAAATGATGCCGAGTCGAATGAATTTTCGATGCAGTACGGTACCCATCAGGTAGCAGGGCTGGTGAGCGAAGATGGTCTTTCGTGGAAATGCAAAGACAAAACCTGCATAGGTGATGCGGTAGAAATCGTCTTGCCAGTGGGTGCTAGCGTTGAACTGGTAGATAACGATATCGGTAAAATCGATGAGGTAAACGGACAGTATTGGCTTACGATGAAAAAGATGCTCTCTAACACAGGTAAAACATTTGAGTGTATCCACTCTGGGGATTTGAATGACATACTTTTGCCGACACAGTTACCCAGCTACACTATCTTAAGACGCAAGATAGATGAAGCACTGTTCAATAAAGGGCTGAGTGAGACTTCAACGCCGATGAAGCAAGAACAAGAAAACAAATAAAGAAGTCAAAGGGTTCAAATGAAATTTGTATCAATCGTCATGGAAAGCAAGAGTGACTATAGCATTATGTCTGAATGTGCTGAAACACTTCAAAAGTTTGGTGTACCGTATGAGCTTATCATCTCTTCAGCACACAGAAGTACTGAACGAACCAAAAGATATGTCAAAGAAGCAGAAGCCAAAGGCGCGCAAGTCTTCATCGCTGCTTCAGGTATGGCGGCGCATCTTGCAGGCGCATTGGCAACCTCTACAACTAGACCCGTGTTTGGTGTACCCATGGAAAGCGGTGCCCTCAAAGGCGAAGACTCTTTGCTTTCTACGGTGATGATGCCTGCAGGTATGCCCGTGGGTACGCTTGCCATAGGTGTAGCAGGTGCGATCAATGCAGCCTATTTAGCCATTCAGATACTGGCATTGCAGGATGATGAACTCAATATTAAACTCCTTGAAGACCGCATCTCCAAAGCCAAAAAAGTAGAACTCGACTCTAGCGAGATAGAAGTGATACTGTAAAATTAACACTAGGTAGAAATACAGATGAACAACAAAGCCATAACATTTAGCGAACTACTCCTCAAACTTCAGCAATTCTGGGCGGAGCAGGGGTGCAATATCGTACAACCTTATGATATTCCCTCAGGGGCAGGCACATTTCACCCTGCTACTTTACTTCGCAGTTTAGACTCTAAACCGTGGTCGGCTGCGTATGTGGCACCGTCTCGTCGTCCGACTGATGGACGCTATGGAGAAAACCCGAATCGTTTGGGGGCGTATTATCAGTTTCAAGTGCTCATTAAACCCAGTCCAGATGACATTCAAGCACTGTATTTGAAGTCTTTGGAGTATCTGGGACTTAATCTTAAAGAGCATGACATCCGTTTTGTAGAAGATAACTGGGAGTCTCCAACGCTTGGCGCATGGGGGCTTGGCTGGGAAGTTTGGCTTGATGGCATGGAAGTGACACAGTTTACCTACTTTCAACAAGTAGGAGGCATCGCGTGTGATCCTGTCGCGGTGGAGATCACTTATGGGACAGAGAGACTTGCGATGTATCTGCAAGGGGTGGATTCGGTGTATGATCTGGTGTGGAACCGTATGGGTGAGCATGTCACGACTTACGGGGATGTACACAAAGAGACAGAGTATGAGTTTTCAACCTATCATTTTGAAGTCGCAAATACTGAAAAATTATTTAGACATTTTGAGGATGCAAGCAGTGAGTGCAAAGTGTGTTTGGAGGCAGGGTTGCCATTGCCTGCTTATGATGAGTGCATGAGGGCAGCACATTCTTTCAATGTCCTTGATGCCAGAAAAGCCATCTCCCAAGCACAGCGACAGAACTACATTTTTAAAGTAAGAGAGCTTGCAGTGGGGTGTGCACAACTCTATAAATCCCAAGAAGAAGCACGTAACGAGCGAGTAAGAGGATAAGCTGGTGCAAAGTAAAACCTTAATAGAAAAACTTAGCACCTCAAGTCTCAAAATGGGGATTATCGCGGGGGGACAATTGGGCAAAATGCTTATCCAAGAGGCGAGCCGTTGGGATATTGAAACCTATGTGCTTGACCCTGATGAAGCGTGTTCAGCTCGTAACGTGTCTTCTTTTTATGTCAAAGGGGATTTTAGAGATTTTGACGCGGTGTATGCTTTTGGGAAACAGGTAGATATACTGACTTTTGAGCTTGAAGATGTCAATATACCCGCACTCCAAAAGCTCAAAGCCGAGGGGCTAAAAATAGCACCAGACCCTGATGTGCTGGCACTGATTCAAGACAAAGGGCTTCAAAAAGCTTTTTACGCCAAATATCATTTACCAAGCTCGGATTTTGGACTCTATGAAAGTAGCGACGCCATCAAAGAGGCGATAACTAAAGGGGAGCTAAGCTATCCGTTTGTGCAAAAGTTGCGTAAAGGCGGCTATGATGGGCGTGGTGTAGCTTTGATAAATAGTCCTGACAAAGTGCTACTAGAAGGCGCATCGATCGTAGAAACTAAAGTGGCTATTGACAAAGAAATAGCTGTGATTGTGGCACGAAACAGTGCGGATGAAGTGCGTTGTTTTCCAGCAGTTGAGATGACTTTTGATGAGCAGACCAATTTGGTTGAAGAGATTTTTTGCCCTGCAAATCTTACGAGCAATCAAGCCACGCAAGCTCAAAGTATAGCGATTGAGATTATTCGATCTTTGGATATGGTGGGGCTATTGGCAGTGGAGTTTTTTATTGACCAAGAGGGGCAAATCCTCATAAATGAAGTTGCCCCACGACCGCATAACAGTGGGCACCACACCATAGACAGCATGCTCACCTCTCAACATAAACAGCTCTTGCGTGCCATACTTGGTTTGCCTCTTGGTACGACAGAAGTGCTTAAAAAGAGTGTGATGCTCAATCTTCTCGGTGAACCAGGACATGAGGGCGCGGTGTATTATGAAGGGTTTGAAGCGTGTATGGCGATTGAGGGGGTCAAGATACACCTTTATGGTAAAAAAGAGACTAGACCTTCACGAAAGATGGGACACGTGACGATTCTATCAGACTCTTTGGAACACGCCAAGCACAAAGCAGAAATTGTTAAAAACACACTAAGGGTGAAATCATGGAAAAAATAGTAGTCAGCATTGTGATGGGGTCAGATTCTGATTTGCCTATCATGGAAGAAGCAGCCAAGATATTAGAACAGTTGGGTGTCGGGTATGAGCTTGACATTGTCTCTGCACATAGAACACCCGAAAAACTCTTTGACTATGCTAAAAATGCCCATACACGCGGTATACAAGTCATCATCGCCGGAGCAGGGGGTGCTGCGCATCTTCCGGGGATGATAGCCTCACTCTCGCCTTTGCCAGTGATTGGTGTGCCTGTTAAGTCTAGCAACTCCATAGATGGGTGGGATTCAGTACTTTCCATCTTGCAGATGCCTGGCGGTGTACCTGTGGCGACAGTCGCACTGAATGGTGCCAAAAATGCAGGGATTTTGGCGGCACAGATTGTTTCAACGGCATCCAAAGAGACGCAAGACGCCATCATCGCCTACAAACAGACTTTGCAAGAGCAAGTGTTGGAAAAATCGGCACGCGTAAGAAGGTAAGTCAACCGATGAAACTTCAAGAGATTTACAACCATTTAAATACGATGAGTCCTTTTTTGCTTCAGGAAAAATGGGATAACTCTGGACTCATTGTAGGCGATATGCGTAGAGATGTGTCTCAAGTAGTAGTCTCATTAGATGTAGATGATGAGATGATAGAAGCAGCAGCTGAGGACACACTTTTTGTGGTACATCATCCGCTCATCTTTGGGAAGCTTACGCAGCTTGACTTTGCAAAATATCCAGCCAATTTATTGGAAAAAATGATACTCAAAAAACAGTCACTCATTGCTATGCATACCAATTTTGATCAAACGCATCTCAACCGTTATGTATTTGAAAAGATTTTAGGGCTTAGTCTTGATATGCAGCACCCCTTTGTCTGTACAGCAAAAGGAGTGTGGCATTATAAAGAACTTTTGGGTCTGTTAAAAGAAAAACTGAGCCTGCCGACACTCAAGGTGGTAGGGAAAAAAGAGACAATCAGAAGTATTGCTTTGACAACAGGTGCAGGGGCGTCTTTGATGGATGAGGTGGAAGCGGATTGCTTTCTCACAGGCGATATCAAGTACCATGATGCCATGAAGGCGATGAGTGAAAATTTGATGATGGTGGACATAGGACATTATGAATCTGAGCGGTTTTTTGCAGAAATTATGGCGGGTGAGTTGAAAGTTTTACCTCTTTTGGTTATAATTGCAAATTCAAAAAATCCATTTCATAGTGAAACACTATAAAATGCATCAAAACCTCTCAAAATGATGCTTGAGAACCCTTAAACTCCAAAGGACAAAGATTGAACAAACACCTAAATGAGCTCATCGAGCTTGCAAAAAATGATAAAGAGATAGACAGCTATACACCACAACTTGCAGCAGCAGATAAAAAAGTGGCAAAGATACAAAGCAAAATTGATGCCGCGCAAAGTGAACTTGATGAACTGGCTGCATCCATCGCTTCCAATGAGATGAAGATCAAAAGCTTTGAAGAGCAATTAAGCCTGCTTAACCAAAAAATGTCTTCAAGCGCGAAAAAATCGAAAGAGATTACGACAGAAAAAGAGATGAAAGCTCTTTCTGTTGAGGATGATATGGCAAAAGAGAAGATGACCTTTGCCAATGAAGAGATAAACAGACTTCAAAACATCAACCAGACCAAACAATCTTTGGTCGATGCGGCAAAAGAAAAAGTCGAGAGTTTAAGTGCTGAGTTTGAGAAGGTCAATGAAGAAGCAGCATCACAAAAACAAGAAATCGAGCAAAGCAAAGGGGTTCTTTTTGTCAAACGAGAAGAGATAAGCAGAAACCTTGAGCAAAAAGTACTTGCCTTTTATGAAAAGATTCGTATCTGGGCAGGAAACACGGCTGTTGTTCCTGTGAAAAAACAGGCATGCTACGGGTGTTATATGAAGCTGAACGATAAAACCTATTCAGAAGTGATCAGAGCAGACGAAATTGTCAATTGTCCTCACTGTGGACGTATTTTATATATAGAGCCCGTAACCGCTGAAGCATAAGTGTTGCATTATGGAGAAAACTTTCCTTTTTCTCTATAGTGTTTTCTCTTTTCTGCTGTATCTTCTAGCACTTCCTTTTTTAGTTCTGTTTTCTGTTAAAGCCAAATATAAAGAGGCATTGCCTTCACGATTTTTTTTGTGGCACAACACTCCTTTGCGTGCTGATGGCATCTGGTTTCATGCCTGTAGTTTGGGAGAAGCAAAAGCCCTTAAGCCATTAGTAGATGCTTTTGCTAAAGAGCAGCTTCGTATGAGTGCCACTACACAGACCGGTTTTGGTGTGATGAAAACCTATACAAAAGAGAGCAGGTATCTGCCTTTTGAGCCTTTGCTTTTTTGGTGGCTGAGACCGCAGAAGGCATTGGTAGTGATGGAGGCGGAGTTTTGGTATCTTCTATTTGCGTTAGCACATAAACGGGGTGCCAAAACACTGCTGATCAATGCACGTATGAGTGACCGTTCTTACCCCAAGTATAGGCAATTTAGATGGTTTTACAATCAGCTGTTTAAACATATTGATGAAGTGTATGCACAAACAGAACGAGACAAGCAGCGTTTACTCTCTTTGGGTGCCAGAGATGTGAGGGTTACTGGCAATATCAAGTTAGCGTATTTGCCATGCGTGACTGGGCAGATAGAAAAACCTTCGTCTTTGGTCGTGTGCGGTGCAAGTACACATGAAGGAGAAGAAGATCTGATACTTAAAGCCTTTGTTGCACTGAAACAAGTGCATCAAGAGGCAGTATTGCTTTTGGTGCCGCGTCATCCTGAACGGTTTGAGAGTGTAGCCAAAATCATTGAAGAGGTCGTCGTGCAGAATGGTTACTCGATGCAGCGGTATTCTGATAACAGGGTGCTTTCCAGCGATATCGTATTGGTGGATGTGATGGGTGAATTGGTCAATCTCTATGCCATAAGCGACATTGTTGTACTCGGTGGTGCATTTGTGCCTACGGGTGGTCATAATGCAGCTGAGGCGGCACAGTTTGGCTGTAAGATTATTTCGGGCAAACACTTCTTTAATCAAAAAGATATTTTTGAAGCGATTGAAGGCATCGCTGTGGTAGAAGCAGAAGATCTTGCGCAGAGCGTTTTGGATTTTGAGAAGCTGGAGCATACAAAGATTAGGTACAAAAGCGACCTCACTCCTATCTTGGAAAGTATACAGCGTGTTTTATAGCATAGAAGATGAAAGAGTTACTCTTCGTCTCAAAGCACAGCCCAGCGCAAGTAAAAACGAGTGGTGTGAGCTCTATGGAGAAGAAGCGATCAAGGTGCGTATCAAAGCCCCCGCAGTTGAGGGTGCAGCAAATGAAGAATTACGAAAGTTTATCGCAAAGAGTTTTAAGCTCTCAAAAAGTGATATACTTTTTAAAACAGGTCAGCACAGTAAGTTTAAAATAGTCACCTTCCCGCTTACCCAAACAGTTAAAGAGTGGATCATACACATTAAGGAAAAGTAAAATGGCAACAGATAAAGCATATAAAGTTTTGGCAATGGCTCAGGGCATTTCAAACTCTAAAGCAAAAGAACTCATAGACAGAGGCATCGTCTATGTGGAAGACAAAAAAGTAAAGATAGCACGGGCAGATCTCTCTACAGATACGGTTTTTCGTATCGAATATCCTGAAAAAATTGAAATTTTGTATCAGGATGAAGATATCATCGCTATCAATAAACCTGCACAGGTTGATTCGTATGATATACAGGATGCCATAGAGGGCGCTGTACTGTTGCACCGTCTTGACAGAGACACTTCGGGTGTATTGCTCTTGGGTAAAAACGATACTTTTGTCGCGCGTGCCATCGCAGAGTTTAAGGCAAGAAGGGTTGAAAAACACTATGTTGCATGGGTAGAGGGTGTACTGTTTGAAAAAGTGGAGATAGATGAGCCTATCT
>JAABRH010000056.1 GCA_011391015.1 Sulfurovum sp. | reverse complement strand
ATCATAAATTAACTACTTTATGAAAAGATATTGTTTAGAAATTAAACAATACACACCCATTTTGGCATATAACTTTTAATTTTCAAAAATTAATATTAAGTTTGTAAAAAGTAGAAAAAGGCATATCCCAGATTCAGAATACACCTCAGTGAAGGTAAAGTTTTATCTATTAGTAAAATGTCATCAATAGATGTGGTGAAGACTCAGGAATATTTACTCCTGCAGTATCAGATTGTGCCATGTGGTGAGCTGATGCACTTGAAACTAAACCGATTGCCAATAAAATTATAGCTGCTAACTTTTTCATATAAATCCTTTTTTTATTTTATTATGTTAATTTAATCCAGAGACTCAAAAGTCTTATCCGAATACCCTAAGGTGACCTGAACTGTCTGACATATTTCCACCAGCATTATCTGACGGTGATGGATGATCTGCCATAGCACTTGATGCTAAACCAATTGTTAAAAGTACGATTGCTGTTAATTTTTTCATATTAAATCCTTTTTGATTTTAGTGTTAAGTTTATCCAATCCTTAGATTTAGAAACGCTTTATCCAAATAACAGTTGAAGTATAAAATAGAAGTGTGAAAGAAGTGTGAAGATGAAAGCTTATAAAATATGTTATGGAAAAGGTAATGAGACAATAATATAGGGCTTCGGAACTGGTCGGAGTGACCTGACTTGAACAGGCGACCTCTATCACCCCAAGATAGCGCGCTAGCCAGACTGCGCTACACCCCGATTGAGCGAAATCATAGCAGATTAATCATTAATTTTAGACTAACCATTAAGCATTGATGATTAAAAATGATATAATTTTTTAAAGTGCTTTGTAGAGAAAATCAAGGGTCAATCATGCAAAAAACACACGCAAAAGAACAAAACCAAGACTATGATATCCAAGCCCTATTTGAGCAACTTAGCACTAAAGATGGGGAAGAACTAGATAACTACTTTAGTCCTAATCTTGCAGTGACAGATGCATTGCGGGTTATCCTGTACAAATTTTTTCTATTGGTTGATTTATATAAAGAACGTATCGTATTGTTTGACAATGCAGAAGATCTGCACCAGTTTAGGGTGAATATTCGCAAATCCAGAGCCTTTTTGAAAGAGTTCGACTTTTTACAGTACGACCTTCAACTCGGCACTATAAGTGACACCCTTGGAGCATTAGCTAAACAAACTAATCACAAGCGCGACTTAGATGTGATGCAAACACAGCTCGCCTCTTTAGTAGATGGTCAATATGACACCATATCTGCTCGCATCATGCAAAAGAAAAAAGAAGAACACATCCACATCCAAAACCTATTAACAAGTCAGTCAGTTGAAGCGTTTTTTACTGACTATCGCGCTGCACTCACACACAACACCCTGCTAGATGCCACTTGTAATACAATGCATACCAAGGCGCTCATCAAAAAAGTTGTCACAAAACTCCATCAGAAAATCATCAAAAAAATCACGCGCCTGGAAAAAAACTTTAGTGTCGAGAAGCTGCACACTATTCGTATCGCCCTTAAAAAATTTCGCTATCTTCTTGAAGAGTTCCAAGTGATACTCGGTAAAAAAGAGGTTGAAAATATCATCAAAAATGGCAAAATGCTCCAAGACCTACTGGGTGATTACAATGACAGCATCACCCAAGAACAACTCCTGCAACCCTATCTTGATGATGTGTTGCTATACAAACTCTATGAGTATCAAAAAGAGACACTCGAAACAATCATGAAAAAACTGCATCACTTCAAAAAAGAAGATTTTTGTCTTTAAAGTAGATTATTTCCAATAGGTCTCAAGACGTTTGTTCCACCCTGCGCGCCAACGCTCTTCGCCTCTTTGGGGAGGGGAATTTTTAATGCGTTTGTCTAACATCGCTTTAGCTGAGAGAGCAAAGGCTTTTTGTTTATTGGGTTCATCGGGGTTCATGTGTTCAAGCACTTGAAGCAGTCCCCACCCCTGCCCCTTGTAGCGCTCACTCTCCAGCGTACCCTCACCCTTAAAGTTGGTATAGTCCAAAAGCACATAAAGTCCCTGTTCATTGACTGAGCCGTCTGAGTTGTACATCACTTCATGAAATCGTCTTTGGATAAGGGCTTGTTTTTTGGGTTCTTCTATGGTCTCAAGCATCTGTGGCAACGCTTCACTCAGACGCTGTGCCATAAAAGCAGCCTGAAGCGGCATCGTATGTTTCAAAAAGCTAAACAGTTCTACATATTGGCTGCTTTTGGCATTTTTTGCTGCAAAAAACGCCGCTTTGGTGTTCCACGGAAACGGTGTTTTGGTGTTAAGCCAAGAGGGCATTTTCACCCCTTTGTTTTGCATGAATACCAAGACCATGGGGAACACCTCTCTAAAGCGTTCCGTATGCCCTTTGGGAAACCAGATAAAGTGCCCGATGCCCACAGAAGCAAAATCTTCCCCTTCATTCCAGTGCACCAGATACTTATCCAGACCTGCACCCTCATTTTGCCAAACCTTTTGCGCTATAAAAGCAGCCTGCTTGTCACTCAAACTTAGTGGTGTAGCAAAAAGCACTGAAAAAGTAAAAATAAAGAAAAAAAACAAACGCATAGAGACTCCATAATACAAGTTTTACTATAATAGCAAAAAAGTTTTATAAGGAAGATTTTTCATGTTTTATCAAAAAATGGCTGTACTTTGCCTCCTATCTATCTTAACCAGTAGCACACTTTTGGCAGAGGAAAACAGTGTAAAACTTGAAGAACTTGACGGAAACTGGCATTTACGCGGTGCTGACGGTAAAAGTGTCAGGCAAGCCCGAACTATCTTAGAGTTTAACTCTGAGAAAATGCGCATCAGTGGGTTTGATGGGTGCAATAAAATCTCCGGTACGCTCAATGCAAGTTCTGAAAACAATATGTCCTCAAAACTCATCGGCACCAAGATGGCTTGCAGAAACCAAAAGCAGGTTTTTGCAAGCAAAGCACTGCATGAAACACTAGCAGAAGGCTTTAGCGTCGTTCGTGCCAGCAGTAATGGTGTTAAGGGTATTTTGCTCAAAAGTCAACACCATCAACTCTTTTTCAAAAAAATGGGTGGCGAAGAAAAACCTAAAGAGTGGTTTGAGTTTGATGTTGATTTAGATACTGATTTTGACTTTGGTTCATTTGATTTTGACTCAGATGACAATGACTCAGACAGCAATCAGAGCAAAGAATCCCTCTAAACTAACCTACACAAAACTCGGAGCATCGTTTGCAAAGAGTATAAGATCTCCTGCGCGTGTCTGCTCTATGAGCATCTCTTGCATCTGTGCTTTGGTGGCAAGTTTGACTAGTTTCTCGGCATCAACATGCGCTTTAAAAATGGCATAATTCAACTCTCCTGTGACCACCACCACATCAAAGACTTCATTGGCTCTTTTGGCCACTTGTACATTGAGTGCGTCATCCACCTCAACAAGCCCCGGTGTGATGATGACCTTGCGCCCGGCATAGGTGCTTACCAACTCAAAAGAAGCCATCATCCCGTCAATATTACCGTTAAAACTGTCATCCAGTATCACCTTGCCGCCTGCATCGATGCGTTGGAGTCTGTGGTTGACAGGCTTGAGTGTAGAGAGTCCTTGTTGTATCTCTTCTTCGCTCAGTCCAAGTTCTTTGGCTACCAGTACCGCTGCAGCAAGGTTCATTGCGTTAAATGCACCCAGAATACTTGCACAATAGTGTACACCATCGAGCACAAAACAAGTCGCTTCAAGCGTTGCTTCTACATTTTCGATGACAAACTGCGGTGGGACTTCTTTGGTGCGTATGTCGAGGTTTTCTGTGCTTCCGAAGGTATGGACGTTTGCTTCAGGCTTGACTCTGGCACTTTCATGCACCCATGCACGCTTGAGTCTGTTTGTTTTGAGTATCTCCATCTTGGTGTTGCGGATGTTTTCGATGGTCTTAAAGTACTCAATGTGTGCAGGGCCTATCTTGCCCACTACCACATAGTGAGGATTGACAAAAGTGCTGATCTCGCCGATGTCACCCTCACCTCTTGCACCCATCTCTACCACATAGACCTGCGTATCTGAAGGCAGATCATCATTGATGTCTTTCATGATGCCGCCTAGTGTATTGACCGAACGCGGGGTAGCATAAGTTCTGTACTTTGCGCTCAGCAGATGTTCGATGTAGTTTTTGATGCTTGTTTTACCGTAACTAGCCGTGATGCCGACCACAACAAGACTCTGCATCGCTTCTATCTTCTGCTGTGCTTTGCGTTTAAAACCGTGAAAAAGCATCTTTTCTATGAACATCGAGATCACATACGCCAAAAACAGCGGCACGATGAGCATAGCATGGTGAAATACAACAAAGACAAAAAGCGCAAAAAGTACCAAAGCCGCAAAAAAGCGTTTCACCCTTCCGGTAAAGACCAAAGGTTTATCAAGCCCTTTGTACCAAAAGTACAGCATTACAAGATAGACTATTACCACGAAAAAACTGAACTCACCCGTCTTCTGAGCAACAGCATACATGCCATACGGCAGTAAAAAGTAAACAAAATGCCACCATGTTTTAGTGTGATGAAAGAGTACACGGCCCAGTTTATAGGAGTACCATTGCAAATTGGTGATGAAGTAGTAGCCCATAGCCAAAACAAAAAGTGCATAAAAAAGTGTATTGAGTGCAAAAAACATTAGTGGGTTCCTTTACAGTGTTCTAAGATGGTGTGTTCTATCAATGCCGTGTGCTGCAAGAAGAAAAAGTGATCACCGTCCAAAGGAAAGAAATGACTCTTTTCGATAAGACTGGCGATTTTTTCACCTGTAAAAAGCGGTGTAGCCGTATCTGCTTTACCCCAAAAACAGAGTGCCTTGCTTTTTGATGTGGCAAAATTGTCTTCAAAGTGTTCATTGACTACATTTTTAAAGGTCTCATACATCGCATGGCTCATCCCTTTTGCATCGGGTGCAACAAACCAAGCGCGTAGCTTTGCCAGCCCCAAAGGCTTGAGGAGTTTGACAATAGCTATCTTGAGTTTCACCGACAATGGTTTCTCGACCAATATCCCCGAAGAAGACAGCAGCACCAAACACGGCGGCGCTAGCAGTGTAGAGACTTTACCGCCAAAGGAGTGTCCCATGGCGATTGTTGGCACAACACCCAGTGTTTGTAAAAAAAGCTTCACAATAGCAGCATAGTCTTGTGTGGTTAAGACCATCTCATTGCTTGAATGCCCAAATCCGGGCAAATCAAGATAGAGGTGTTTGAACTGTGGGAGTCTTTTGCCAAATGCCTGCTTCATGATCTCTTTGTTGCTTCCCCATCCGTGCAACACAAGCAACACAGCTTCTTGTGTCGGGTTAAGAATCTCATAAGAGAGGTTAAAGGACTGTTCTTTGTAGTGGATCTCTTTTGATGCCATGGTTCACCATTGTGTTTAGATTGCTTTTATTTTAACATAAAGCTACTATTGCTAGGCTTCATATCTCTTTAAGTTCTGTGAAGATAGGTTACACAAAGCCTTGCTCTAGGTCAAATTTCAAAAAATATTTTGCTACACAGTGCTTTTAGTGTATACAGTACACTATCAAATCGATACAAAAAAGGCTCTTTTGCCTGCATAAAGGTTACACATGTCCACCTCTTTCGAAGTTATCACGTATGAAGATACAGTCGTTTTTAACTATACACTCCCCGAACAGGAAGAACCCGAGCAAATAAGCAGAGAGCTCACCCTTGTATGGGAAGAGAGTCTGGAAGCACTTTTTGAAGCCTACAGCCCGGAAAAACCATACCAGATCCATACCTTTAAAACCCAAAGGGACAAAGATCGGTTTATCGAATCTGTAGAAGAGAAAACCGATGAGATCATCGATGCAGTCGAAGAAGAGATCAGCCAACATACCAAGTTTGGCTACAATTTCACCTCACCGACCTATGAAGACTAGGTAAAGCCCTCAAGATGGGCTTTGATACCTACCCCTTCTCTTACTTTTTAGGGGTACCCAAAAGCAACATCACATCACTCAAAATACATTTTCCGCCGTATCTGGCCAAAAAGCTCCTGATATCTTTGTCCATATGCTGATATTTGTCTGATTCACACACTGCAAAGATATAAATATTGCTAAATATATCACTCACATCATCGGCGGTTTTTAACCCATGCCCTCCATACCCTTCAATGTCTCTGATGATGGTATAACCATTGATTTCATGTTTTTTAAAGAGTTCCAATAATCTGTTTTCATACACCGATTCAAATATCAGTTCAACTTTTTTCATGTTTTTCATATTTTCACCCCCAAAATGAATTGACTATAAAATAATAAAGCGGAATTCCCAAAGAGATATTAAAAGGAAAAGTAACTGCTAAACTCAGTGGCAGGTAGATGCCTGGATTTGCCTCGGGCACGGAGAGTCTCATCGCTGCAGGCACTGCAATGTATGAGGCACTCGCACTCAAAAGTGCCAAAAGAAAGGCATCGCCTTTGTGCATCTCAAAGGTAAAGGCAAGCCCCGTTGCAACCAGTGCATTGACCATAGGCATAATAAGCGCAAACGCAATGAGAAATACACCGACTTTTTTGAGTTCATGGATCTTTCGTGCTGCGACAAGCCCCATATCTAAAAGGAAAAATGCGAGCATCCCCTTAAAGAGTGTTCCAAACAATGGTTCCATTGAATGCCAGCCTTTTTCCCCTGTAAGTATACCGATAATCAGTGCGCCCACAAGCAAAAAGACCGATGGGTTTAAAAAGGCTTCTCTTAATATCTCATTCCAATCTGTTTTCTCCTTTGCCTCAGAAGCATCGCCTTTGACAAAAAGGGCTGCAAAAACCAAACCGATCACGATAGCAGGAGACTCCATCAGTGCCATGGATGCGACCATAAAACCGCCATATTCTACACCTAAAGTGTTAAGATAGGTAATACCCGTAATAAAGGTCACCGCACTGATAGAACCGTAAGTGGCCGCGATGGCTATGGAGTTGTAAATATCCATCTTGGTTCTTAAAATAAAAAAACTGTATATCGGCACAAGCATTGACATCACAACAGCGATCATTAAGGCTTCAAATATATACAGATCCAGTCCGCTCTTTGAAAGTTCGTACCCTCCGTGAAGACCAATCGCGATAAGTAAATAGAGAGAGAAAAGCTTTGGTAGCGGCTGTGGTATGCTTAGGTCTGATTTTAAAAATACTGCGAGCATCCCTAAGAAAAAAAACAAAACAGGCGGATTGAGCATGTTTTGTAAGATGATGTCAACATTCATAGTGCAACTCCTTGGTATATATTTTAGTTTTAGGTTACACTCCTTTTGCTTAAAGGAGTGTAACCTAAAACTACTTTCCCCTTAAAGGGGAAAGTATGCGTTATTCGCCTTGTCCAAGTGAGTAGGCACGATCACCATCTTCAAATGCATAAAGGTTTTCAGTTTTAATCACTGTGATACCTGCTGCATCAATTTTGTTCATCATGTCAGTGATATCTGCGTTTTTGATAATGTCACCTTGGTTTTTAGCATAGAAACGACATCTCCAGTGGTCAGTCAAGAATGTTTCAGGGTGACCATTTGGATAGACTTTTTGACCACGGTTAGAGATCATTTTAAGTGCTATATTAGTACCTTTGGTAAGCTCAACGAGTTTGTCGCCAATTACATTTGATTGACAATCATCACGTGTGAAGATATCACAACCAATAAGATTCATTACTTGGTTTCTTACATTACTAAGCGTTGGTTTTTTGATTTTAATCGCTTTGTCGTATTTTACAACTGCTAGAGTTGATGGTTTTTGACCAAGTCTCTCTATTACTGCATCAGCAAACTCTTTTGTCCCAACTTCTGTATGCGCTTTGCCTTCTGCTTTTAGTTTACGAGCAAGGTCATACGTTACGATACCGTCTTCGATCGTTTTTAACCATGCATTGTGTACTTTTTCTGCTACTTCTGGTTGACCCGCTTGTACCATCATCATGACACCTGAAAGCAAAAGTCCTGATGGATTAGCTTTGTTTTGACCTGCGTGACGTGGAGCAGAACCGTGGATCGCTTCATACATCGCGAAATCATCACCAACATTCGCACCTGGCGCAATACCAACCGAACCTGTCATAAGTCCAAGAATATCAGTTGCAACATCCCCATAAAGGTTAGGCATAAGAACCATGTCAAACTCTTCAGGAGCATCTACGAGTTTAGCCATACCAATATCGATGATCCAATCATCTGCTTGAATATCTGGGTAGTTTTTAGCAGTTTCATAGAATACTTTTACAAAAAGACCATCAGTAATTTTCATGATGTTGTCTTTGATCATACATGTGATTCTTTTTCTGCCGTATGCTTTTGCATACTCAAATGCGTATTGACAAATTTTTTCACAACCTGGTCTTGTGATGATCTTGAGACACTGAGTGACTTCTGGAGTTTGTTGGTGCTCAATTCCTGCGTACAAATCCTCTTCATTTTCACGAATAGTAAGAACATTCATACCTGGGTATCTTGAAGGTATAAAAGGGTTATAAGAGATAGCAGGACGTACATTTGCGTAAAGACCTAATGTTTTACGAATTGTTACGTTCAAACTTTTGTATCCACCGCCTTGAGGAGTAGTGATAGGTGCTTTGAAAAGAACTTTGTTCTTTTTGATAGTATCCCAAGCTTCTGGAGCAATACCAGAACTGTTGCCAGCAAGATAAACTTGCTCACCTACCTCAATATGTTCCCATGTTACATCAGCACCCGCAGCATCAAGTACTCTAATGCTTGCATCCATAATCTCTGGACCGATACCGTCACCGCGTGCTACTGTAATTGTTGTCTTTGCCATTTTATTTCCTTAATTTGGATATGTGCATTAACTTTTCTCTTTCTGCTAATGTTTTGTTAGCATGTCCGAAAAAATTTAATTGCAGAATTCTATTCTTTTTAAAAAATTAACTCTTCACAACTTTTGCACACAAAGTTATCTATTTTTGTCATGATTATTATTATTTTTTGTCACTATTATTTCCATTTTTTGATATAATGAAATTCATGAAAAGAGAAACACTCCATAAAAAGACCAAAATAGCGAATGACATACTGTTTTATATCTACTCACACATCGACGTAGATATCAACATGGATGAGCTTGCCCATCAGTTTGAGATTAGCAAGTTTTACATGCATAAAATCTTTAAAGAGATGTTTGGAAGAAATATCTATGAGAGTATCAAAGCCATACGGCTTCAAAAAGCAGCAACCCTTCTTGTGACCAATAAGTATTCGACCATTAGCGATATTGCCGCATTGTGTGGTTACAGTTCGCAGACATCATTTATACGTGTTTTTAAAGAACGTTTCCTGATGACGCCGACCCAATGGAGACATGGCGGCTATAAAACCTATTCAAAAAACATTATTGAAGAATCGATAAAAACAAAACAATCCAATGCTACATTTGACCACCTTGTACCAAGCATTGTAAAAATGCCGCAGATCGAAGCGTATTATATTAGGCATAAAGGATACAACGATCAGATTAGACAAACATGGCAAAAGATTCAGTCGTGGACGTATAGTAATAATATAGAAAACTATCAACACATTGCGTTATTCCATGATAATCCAGCAATAACGCCTTTGGATGAATGTCAATATGTGGCTTGTATAAAAGTAGACGGTGTAGATATGTCCCAAAATGAGCGATTGCCGAAATTCAAAATATTCGGCGGAACGTATGCTAAATTTGATATTACAGGGACCGATGGGGACTTCTTGAAATTCATGCACTGGCTCTACAGCGAATGGCTTCCCAACAGTGATTATGAAACAACAACGAAACCGCAATATGCAATTTATAAAAAGAATAAATATTTATCAGATGATAATATTTTTGATTTGAGCTTTTATCTATCAATCAAGTTTTAAATCATAGCAAAGATAGAATGGATGGTTACTCATTATCCTCTTTGTGTGCTTTAATAAATGCATCCACCAAGGTGCCAAGTAATGTCACCGTCTGCGTGTAAGGGTCCTGCGTTTTTATAAATTTATTCTCCAAATAGGTATAGGCAAAGGTCTGTATTTTCTCTTTGCGTTTGGCTATCACTTCTTCTCCGAGACCTACTTCTATGTGAATGGCTTGAGTCTCTTGTATTTTTATGGCATCTATTTTTACAACAAAGATACTGGCATCGGTTTCTCCTAAAGCAAAGCCCGCTTTCGTCAATTTTTCAGTGACCATGTTCTTTAGTGTGGCCTTCTTGTCTTGATCGAGAAAATCGGCCTCGCTTGCAAAGTAAAGATTCAACGAATGGACATTATCCAGAGTATACAGTGATGCGCAATTAAGTGAACTGGAGAGCAAGAATGCTAAAAATAACTTTTTCACTGTTTTTTCTCCGATTTATTGAGACTTATAGCATAATCCATATTTTCTATAAATTCATCCGGTTTCATATAGGCAACCGTTTCTTGAATAGACTTTCCATCTTTAGGATTGATGAAAAACACCGCAGGAATCAGGGGGGCTGAAAATTCT
>JAABRH010000055.1 GCA_011391015.1 Sulfurovum sp. | reverse complement strand
AAAAGGATTCCCTGACCAGCAGCAGCTTTTTTCTGCTATCGTTAACGGTGATATCTACCCTTATCTGCGCGCGTTGATACCAATGGAACATCGCTATAAAAAACTGGTCAAAATGCTCAAAGATTATCGTAGAATGGACAAACTGCCAAAGGTAAAATACACCAAAAAACCATCCAAACTTGGAGACTCATCGGACATCGTCGAATCTGCAAAACAATACCTTCAGATAACAGGCGACTACCCGCAAAATGCGCCTATAGACAGTCAGTTTGATGCAACGCTCCAAAGAGCACTGATGACCTATCAAAAACGCTATCTGCTTAAAATAACAGGTGTTTTGGATGAAGCGACCACGTTTTATCTGAACAAACCGGTCTCAGAAAATATACAGTCCATCATTACCAATCTGGATAAAACAAAACTCTACCCCAAAGCATTTGAATCAGAGCACATAGAGATCAATATCCCTGATTTTAATCTTCGTTATTACCGAAATGGACAGCAGATTATGAAAAAAGGTGTGGTAGTCGGGCGTATGGACAGACCCACACCGCTTTTTCATGATGTGATGAGTTTTATGGTTCTCAATCCTACATGGACGGTTCCTGACAACCTTATCAAAAGAGACTTGATCCACGTTCTAAGAGAAGACCCGAACTATCTAAGAGATAACAATATACACGTCTTTTCAGGAAACAATGAGATACAAGTCACTTCAGGTATGCTCAACAAATATGAACATAGCACCAGTGCTGTACCCTACCGTTTTGTGCAATACCCGGGTGACAATAATGCATTGGGACGTGTCAAATTTATGTTTCCGAACAAATACTCTGTTTACTTGCACGATACGGATAACAAATCACTGCTAGACAGAAGATATAAAGTTTACAGTTCAGGCTGTGTACGTCTAGAGCAGCCTTTTGACCTTGTGAATCTGCTACTTGCTCCCGGTGGTCAATATAGCCGTGACAGGATACAACAGATACTGGAGACAAACAAACCAACGACAATCAATCTTCCTCAACCAGTACCTGTGCACATGGTTTACTTTACGGCATATGAAGAAAATGGATTGGCGTATTTTAAGTATGATATCTATCTGTACGACCTAATCATAGAAGAGTCCGTGGAGGGCAATAGAAAATCTACATTTAGAGTACCGGAAAAACGCATGATATCGGTAAAAGACAACAACGCTAAACCGCTTTCTAACTAAACACTCTTTTTACTTAGCCATTTTGCGTATCTTCACTCTTTGAAGATGCGTCAGGGCAACAGCCATGGCATCGGTGATATCTAAAGGCTTTATCTCTTTTTTAATCCCTAACAATCTTTTGACCATAAAAGCAACTTGCTCTTTTGTCGCTTTACCGTTTCCCGTGACTGCTTTTTTGACCTGCAATGCTGTATATTCATGAAAAAAACCCACTTCTTGGAGTATCTTAAGACACAAAGCGCCTCTAAACTGTGCGAGCTTTAAAACCGACTGGGGGTTGAGTGCAAAAAAGATATCTTCAATAGCAACTTCATCAACAGGATGCGTCTTTAAAATAAGGTCTATGCCCTCTACAAGCTCTACTATCTGCTCTTGCAGCACTTTACTCTTGAGTTTAAGCAAACCTGCTTCAAGAAGTGAAAAGTTTTTACCATCCCACTGTATGATGCAGTACCCTAAATTACGGCTTCCCGGGTCAATTCCTAAGATATTCATTCACACCTTTGTTCACATAGTGAATAAAATTATTCAACTCTGTTTTCTTACGCTATTTTAGCTTAACTTGGCTAAAATGTGATAAATTATTCACATTAAGAAATGAATGTATACAACATGAAAAATGTTATTCACACATTTAAAAATATCAAAGGGCGGCACGAATGAATATCGGACAAAAAGTACTTTTTGAGCTCAAAAAAGAGATTAGCGAAGTAGAATATGAACGTTATATCAAAAATCTAGTCTATGACACCAAACGTTCACGCAGCAACATTGTTTATTTTAATGCACCCAATATGATTGTGGCAAAATGGATTAAAAGCAAATATGCTGATAAACTTGCGCATCTTTTTGAAGTACACAATGAAATAAAACCGGAGATAGAAATCTCCGTTGGATCTAAAAACCAACACAATCTTAGTGCTTCTGTCAAACAGACAAGTGAAAAAAGCCATTCTAAAAGTACCTATCTCAATCCCTCTTTGACCTTTGAAAGTTTTATTGTCGGTCATTCCAATCAGTTTGCCTACACAACGTCCAAATCTGTCGCAGAAAAACCGGGTAAACAGTATAATCCGCTTTTTTTGTATGGTGGGGTTGGTTTAGGTAAAACCCATTTGCTGCAAGCCATAGGAAATTATCATATCAATCAGGGTAAAACGGTAATCTATACCACTTTGGAGCAATTTATGAACTCCTTTACGTCTCATCTTCGTTCACAGACCATGGATCGTTTTAGAGATAAATTTAGAGAATGTGACCTGCTGCTTATCGATGATATACAGTTTCTCAGCAGAAAAGAGCAAACACAAGAAGAGTTTTTTCACACCTTTAATGAACTCTACAACAACAACAAACAAATCGTCATCACATCTGACAGACAACCCAATAAAATAGCAGGATTGGTTGACAGACTGCGCAGCCGTTTTGAAATGGGTCTTATGGCTGACATTCAACCACCTGGGCTTGAAACTAAAATTGCCATTATCCAAAAAAAATGTGAACTTGACGGTATCAAACTGAACAATGAAATCATCAATTTCATTGCGACCAATATGGGTGACAATATCCGTGAAATAGAAGGCACGATCATCAAACTCAATGCACTCTCTTCGATGCTGAATCAGGAGATCACCCTAGACTTTGCACAAAATGCCATCAAAGATCAGCTTAAAGAAAAGAAAGAAAATATCTCCATCGATGACATCGTAAAAATCATATCGCGAGAACTCAACATCAAGCCCTCAGATATGAAATCAAAAAAACGTACACAAAACATTGTCAATGCCAGAAGAATCGCCATTTATCTGGCTCGAAATCTTACACCCAATTCAATGCCTCAAATAGCCATTTATTTTGGCATGAAAGACCATACTGCTATTTCTCATGCCATGAAAAAAATACATGAGATTATAGAAAGTGATGAAAATTTTAAAGTCATACTTGAAGATCTTTCTAATAAAATCAATACACAAACACGTCCAAGTATCGAATAAACATCCCCATGCTTTTGTTTGCATAAACAAGGTACACGAGCATCATAAAACTTGAATAAAAAAAAGATATAATTTTAAAAGTGAACAAATGTGAATAAAATTATACCATTCAACATTTACTCAAATAACGGTTTCATCGGCTGTATAGGAGTTTTTCACCTATTCAAGTCATGCTACTACTACGTACTAAATTATTTGTAATAAGGAAAGTCAATGAAGATAAGAGCACAAAAACAAATTATAGAATCTATACTCATTAATCTACAGCCTTTTTTAGAAAAAAAAGATGCAAGTCAAATTACTTCTCATATTTTGTTTAAAACCGAAAATAACAGCTGTGTCATAAAAGCAACAGATTCTGAAATTGGTTTAAAAATTATGACAGATAATATCATTATTGATTCAGAAGGATCCTTTACCGCTCACGGTAAAAAACTTTTAGATATTATTCGTATACTTAAAGATGATGAAATCACTTTAGAACTTTTAGATAATGTTTTACATGTAAAGCAGCAACATTCAAAGTTTAAACTGCCAACATTTAATACAAACTCTTTTCCCACTTTCCCTACTACTGAAAATAAACCGCAAATCTCTTTGGATTCTTTAAGTCTTATTCAAAATCTTAAAAAAATATCTCCTGCTATCGATACCAATAATCCAAAATTTGAACTCAACGGTGCACTCATTAACATCAAAAATGATTCAACCGATTTAGTAGGAACAGATACTAGAAGATTGGCAATCGCAACAATCGCTGGAGATAATACAGAAACTTTGTCTCTCATCGTCCCTAAAAAAGCGATTTTAGAAATACAAAAATTGTTTTTGGATCAAATTGATATCTATTTTGATGAAACAAATCTTATTATCAATAACAATAACTATTATTTTTTTACAAGACTAATCAATGGTAAATTTCCTGATTATCAACGAATTATTCCTACTTCTACCAAACATCAAATTACACTGCCAAAAAGAGAGATGATTGATGCAATTAAAATGATCACTACCATTTCTCAAGAAATAAAAATGACTTTACTCTCTGACAGTATTGTATTTAACTCTCTCAGTGCAGATAATGTCGAAGCAAAAACAGAGATCAAACTCAAAACAGGTTTAAATGACAAATTTGAAATTTCTTACAACAGTAAATATATTTTAGATTTTATTTCTCAAATCAATAAAAATGAATTTACAATGGAATTTAATGAACCAACATTACCATTTATCGTAAAAGATGATAATTTCATCACTATCATCATGCCTATTGTTGCATAAAAGGAAAAAGGCACTATGAGTAAACAACGAACCAAATATATTTTTGTGACAGGAGGCGTACTGAGTTCTTTAGGCAAAGGTATTACTGCTGCTAGTGTGGGAACACTCTTAAAACAAACAGGGTTACGAGTGGGTGTTTTAAAACTCGATCCTTATATCAACGTCGATCCTGGTACGATGTCACCGCTTGAGCATGGAGAAGTTTTTGTCACCAAAGACGGTGCTGAGACCGATTTGGATTTGGGACACTATGAACGATTTTTAGATACTTCTTTAACCCAAAATAACAACTTTACAACAGGTCAAGTCTATAAAACAGTTATTGAAAATGAGCGTAAAGGTAAATATCTGGGTAAAACGATCCAAGTTGTTCCCCATATTGTCAATGAAATTAAAGAACGTATCATCAAAGCAGGTGAGGGTAAAGATATTCTTATTGTTGAACTTGGCGGTACAACCGGTGACATCGAAGGATTACCATTTTTAGAAACCATACGTCAAATGAAACATGAACTGAGTAAAAAACAAGTCATGAATATCCATGTGACACTGTTACCATACATCAAAGCAGCCGGTGAGCTTAAAACCAAGCCGACGCAACATTCTGTACAGGAACTAAGACGTATCGGTATCGCACCGCATATGCTTATCCTTCGCGCAGAACAGCCCGTTCCAGCAGATTTGAAACGAAAAATTGCTTATAGCTGTGATGTAGATGAAGATTCGGTTATTGATGCTATTGATGCGCCGACTATTTATGAAGTACCGCTCAATTTTTTAAAACAGGATATTTTAAAACCTATCTGCAATCAACTTGAACTTGAAAACTGTTTACCTAAAATGGATGAATGGTCAGATTTAGTACACAAGATTATACAACCGACCTATCAGACAAAAATTGCTTTTGTCGGAAAATATTTGGATTTAAAAGAGTCTTACAAATCATTAACTGAGGCATTAATTCATGCCGGTGCCCATTTAGATCATAAAGTCATTATCAAATGGGTGGATAGCGAAAAAGTGGAAGATGACGGTGCGAGTAAATATCTTAATGATTGTGACGGTATTTTGGTTGCAGGCGGTTTTGGAGAACGCGGTATAGAGGGAAAAATACTTGCCATTCAATACGCTAGAGAAAATAAAATACCTTTTTTAGGTATCTGTTTGGGTATGCAGCTTGCGATGATAGAATTTGCCAGAAACGTACTGGGCTTGGAAGATGTCAATTCTGTTGAATTTAAAAAAGATACTAAAAATCCGATTATCTATTTAATTGATGAATTTATAGATGCAAGCGGATCAAAACAGGTTAGAACCACTACTTCTCCTATGGGTGGTACGATGCGTCTTGGTGAGTATGAATGTGAAACAAAAGAGGGCTCTAATCTTAGAAAGGCCTATGATGCACCGGTGATTTTTGAAAGACACAGACACCGATATGAAGCAAATCCAAAATACAGAGAAGCATTTGAAGCAAAAGGGTTGGAAATCACCGGTGAATCACACGGTCTTATAGAAGCAGTGGAAGTCAAAGACCATCCTTGGTTTTTAGGTGTACAATTTCATCCCGAATTTACTTCAAGACTTCAAAATCCAAATCCCTCTATTGTAGCATTTGTGCAGGCAGCCATAGACAATCAACCTAAGTAATGTCGAGCGTTTATACTTTACTCACTTTAACACATTTAAAAAACCTTCTTCAAACACGATTTGAAGGCGGTTTTCTTACACTTCGCGATCTACCTCAGCCTTCACTGTTCAAAGATATGGATAAAGCGACAAAGCGCATCATTTCAGCCATAAAAAACAATGAAAAAATTATGATTATCGGTGATTACGATGTTGATGGGGTTACTTCTACATCGCTGATGAAACTTTTTTTTGAAGAAATTGACTACTCAGTAGAATGGATCATACCCAATCGTTTTAGGGATGGATATGGTCTTTCTGCACAGATTGTCCCACGCATCAAAGGTACAGATTTAGCCATAACGGTTGATAACGGTATCTCAGCAGTGTATGCAGCCCAAGTGTGCGGGGAAGCAGGTATAGAGCTAATCATTACCGATCATCATCTGCTCTCACAAGAGATACCTGAATGTTATGCCATTATCAATCCTAAACAGGAAACATGTACCTTTCCATATGAGGATGTGTGTGGTGCCCAGATAGCATGGTATCTGATTGCTTCACTTAAAAATGCATTGGGGATACAGCTCAATCTTCTACCCTATATGGAACTTGTAGCCATCGCGATTATTGCCGATATGATGCCTTTGTTGCATATAAACCGCATGATGGTTGAAGCAGGGATTCACGCCTTAAATAAAAGCAGCAAACCCGCTATAAGAGCTTTTTTGGAACACAGCCAAAAAGAGACGCTAAGTGCAGAAGATATAGGATTTTTTTTAGCGCCTTTGCTCAATAGTGCAGGGCGTATGAATGATGCTTCTTATGCTGTTGAATTTTTATCTTCAACTAATATCTATGATGCCAGAGTAAGACTGGAGCGACTGATAGGGTTTAATGCACTACGAAAAGCAACAGAGCAGGAGATTACCGCTAAAGCACTGGCAAAAGTCAACACAGAGCATAAAGTCATCGTCGTAGAAGGCAAAGAGTGGCATGAGGGTGTGGTAGGCATTGTTGCTGCGCGCTTGGCAAGGCATCATGAAAAGCCCTGCATCGTGTTGAGCAATGACGGCAAAGGTGGACTGAAGGGAAGTGGTAGAAGTTTTGGTGCATGTGATCTTTTTAGCATCACCAACAGCTGCAGGGACTATCTTGAAAAATTCGGAGGACATCAAGCCGCGGTCGGGCTTAGTTTACAAGAACATAATGTAGCCGCTTTTACAGAACAGCTGCAGCTTGGGTATGCCAAAGCAGGGTATGTCCAGGAAGGTATTGATCCTGAAATCATAGGAGAATTACATTTTTGCGATATCTCTTTTGAGCTGACAGGGTTGATTAAAGGATTTGAGCCTTACGGGCAAGCGAATCCTACACCAAAATTTATCTCTAAAAATGTAGAGATACTCCAAGTCCAGAGTATGGGCAAAGAAGGGGAGCATTTACGTTTTAGTTTTGTACAAGAGGGTACTGTCATGCCGGGGGTTCAGTTTAAAACAAGCCAAACGTATGAGCTAGGCAGTAGAGTAGATATCATATATATGGTCAATGAAAATCATTTTAGGGGAAATGTAACACTTCAGTTGATGATTGAAAAGATCCTGGGTTAAAAACGTTAAAACAGATAGGAGGGGGTATGTGTATTCAAAGGAGGATTACAATAAAAAATTGTAGTTATCTGTTTTAACGACCATAGTTGACTTACCTACTATGGGTAAGAACAGTATAACCCAGGACTGAAAAAATACATACATAGTGTTGTATATATTTTAATCAATCTTAATTATTTTTGAACAAACAGTGAAAAAAGAAGTAGGGAAAACAAAATAAACGAAATGGTTTTCCATACGATAAGTGGATTTGGCTCATAGTAGTGTAATTTGGCCTTTCTCAGATAGGTTTGATTTGGATGGCGCAGATGGTAGATAAATTCTGAGAGTTCTGTATATCGTTTGTTAGGATCTATTGAGACGGCTTTTTTGAGCGTCTCATCTATCCACAAAGGAAGATGCAAGGGATCTGTATGCAGTGATCGGTAGAGTAGCTTTTTTTGCGCGGTAAGCGTTTTAGACCGTGCGATGTGTGTACCGTATGGCAGTTTGCCAGAGAGCATCTGATAGGTAATCACACCAAGTGAAAAGAGATCAGAACGAAAGGTGCCCACTTCGCCTAAAAAATATTCAGGAGCCGAATAGGCTGCTGTTCCAAGTAGGGTGTGTGAATCAATCAAGGTATACAACTCAGATAAGCCAGAAACATGGGTTGAGCCAAAATCTATGATTTTAACGGTTCCTGTTTTGTCAATCATGATATTTTCGGGTCGCAAATCCTGATGAATCATCTCTTGGCGATGCAGTGCCAACAAACCTTTTGAAATCTGTTCGACAATGGTTCTTACTTCCTCTAAACCGGGATTTGGATTGTCTGTCATCCATTGGGTGAGTGTTTGCCCCTCTATGTATTCCATGACGGTATAGAGATAGTTTCGTTCGCGTGACTGCTGGAAGGACTTAACTATATGCGCGTTATTAAGCCGTCTGGTGATCCATTCTTCCAGTAAAAGCCGTTCTACATAGGCTTTATCTTCTTTTGCATCCAGTGAGGGAGTCTTAATGACAACCGGTGTGTGTGTTGCCTCATCTGTGGCAAGAAAGACATGACTCCGGCTGGTGATGCTTAAGGGGCGAACAATCGTATAGCCGTCTAATGACATTCGGGCTTCGAGTGAGGGAGGAAAAGGTTTTACAACTAAGAAGGGATGTTCCTCTTCTATATCGTATTGTGGCAACATATCTATCTTTACAAGTTGTACACTGAGATTATCCTGGCTGCCTCTATCGTAGGCGTGTTGCACAATCAGTTGAGCCAGAACAGGGTAGTCATCTTTTTGGCTATACAGTCTGTCAAGCAACCACTCGAAATCAGTATACTCATACACACCATCACTCATCACCATATAAATGTCACCCACTTTAAGTCGTATAGCATCATAATCAATCCGAACATCTGAATCAATACCAAGCGCACGCCCAAGATAACTTTTTTCTTTTGATATATACACCCTGTGATCGTCTGTAAGTTGTTCAAACACGGTACCACGAAGACGATAGATGCGTATATCTCCGATGTGAAAAATATGTGCGGTGGTTGATTTGAGTATTAAAGCACTAAACGTGCACACGTATCCGCTATCTTTGTTCAGATGGTATAGGTTTTGTCTGTTTTGTGCATAGATCCATGAGTTTAGTGCGCGGATCACACGCTGGGCAGATTTTTTAACCGTCCATGCTTCTGAAGTACTGAAGTAATCTTCCAAAAAACTACTTACAGCGGTTTTGCTGGCTTCCTGGCTGACTTTACTGCTGCTAATACCGTCTGCCATCGCAAGGGCGATTCCTTTTGTATGAAGCAGGGATCCTTGGGGCAAACAGACATCATGAAAGTCCTGATTGATTTCTTTACGACCCTTGTGCGAATACTGACCTATACAGAGTTGTAATTGATGATTCATGGGTTTGGTTTATCGTGAAATGTTTACCAGGATTTGTAAGGTAAAAACTTACCGTTCATGGTGACAATCACTCTATCTCCTAAAGGATTTTCTTCTTTTTGGATATCAAGAGAAAAATCAATGGCACTCATGATACCGTTGCCGAACTTTTCATTGATGATCTCTTTCATGGTTTCTCCATACACACCCACTACTTCATAAAAACGATACACCAAAGGGTCTTGTGGTATGCTAAAATCCCATGTTTTAGTAGGATATTTCTGTAAGGCTTTTGCAATCTCTTGAGGTAACTCAAGTATTTCACACAGTTTATTTGCCGATTCCTTACTAAGGGTGTTCATCCCAAGGCAGGCAGAGGTTAAAAAGACAGGATTCAGTGATACTTTTTCTGAGAGTTCTTCCCATCCTATACCTAAATGTTTTTTGGCTGCCATTATCTCTTCTGTCATTTCGATTTTTTTCATACTATCTCTCCTTTTTTGTAGCATTTTTATGGGCAATCTGCCCATAAAAATATGGATGCCCTGCTAGCTTAATTTTCTTTTTGCACCTGTTTTGACGTGGGTAGCGTAAAGTGTCAATCCTGTGAAAAGAAGTCCGCCTACAAGGTTACCCAGAGCCACAGGCACTTCATTCCAAAGCAGATAATCTATCACTGTAAAATTGCCGCCCATAATCAAAGAAAAAGGGAAAAGGAACATATTGACAATAGAGTGTTCAAAGCCCATGAAGAAAAAGAGCATGATCGGCATCCACATAGCAATCGCTTTACCGCTTACAGTCGTAGAGATCATCGCACCAACAACTCCCATCGCTACCATCCAGTTACACAGCATGCCGCGGATAAAAACCGTAAACCAACCTGAAATACCGTGTGCTTGATAGCCCAATGTTCTGGCTTCTCCTATACCGGCAACTTTTTTGGCTATCTCTCCCCCGTCGGTATCAAAACCAAAGGTAAAGATAAATGCCATCATAAAAGCGACCGTGAGTGCACCCAAAAGGTTACCCAGTCCAACCAGACCCCAGTTTCTGAGTATTTGACCGACCGTTACGCCCGGACGCTTGTCTAGCCATGCCAAAGGCACCAAGACAAAGACACCGGTGAGAAGATCAAAACTCATCAGATAGAGCATAATAAACCCAACAGGAAAAAAGGATGCACCCAGTAAAGGCGATCCTGTTTGCATGGTGATAGTGACTGCAAACACAGCGGCAAGTGCAAGGATGGCTCCTGCCATGTAGGCTCTTATGAGCGTATCTTTGGTGGACATATATACTTTTGATTCTCCTGAATCAACCATTTTTGTTGCGAATTCTGAGGGTGCTAAATAAGCCATAATCTATCCTTTCTTTTTTTGTTAAAATTTGTAATCGAGT
>JAABRH010000054.1 GCA_011391015.1 Sulfurovum sp. | reverse complement strand
ATTCATGTTTATAACCTTTAAATATTTTTGTTAGTTCTTTTTATTGATCAACCAATATGTTATCCCTAAAGCCAAAATAACTGCTTCCGTACCTGATCTAAAATTATCAAACGACGCTATAGCGACAAACCTTATATTCTATGTTAGATTATAAGGTTTTGTATAATATGTAAATATGATATACTAAAATATATTACTTTAATCACTATAGATCATTGTTTCATAGAAAGGAAGGAATATCATGAAAAAACTCATTCTACTTGTAACACTGTATACTTCGACGCTCTGTATCTTTGCTTCCGAACAAACTCAAGCAGCAGATATTATTTATCATAATGCAAAAATTATCACTATTAATGATAGGCAACCAAATGCTGAAGCTGTTGCTGTTAAAGACGGAAAGATACTTGCTGTAGGTACCAAAGAAGAAGTACTCAAGACTAAAAACAGCTCTACAAAACTGATAGATGTTCAAGGCAAAATCATGTTGCCGGGTTTTGTAGATGCACATGGTCATGTCATGGGCGGTGGGCTACAATCACTCTCTGCGAACCTCTTGTCACCTCCTGATGGGGAAGTAAAGGATATTGCTTCATTACAGCAGACTCTTCGAAACTGGATGTCTGAAAATGAAGCTGCAGTAAAAAAAATAAAACTTATCATGGGTTTTGGATATGATAATGCTCAACTCAAGGAGCTACGTCACCCAACACGTGAAGATCTAGATCAGGTATCAAAAGAAATTCCGATTGTTGTTATCCATCAATCAGGACATATTGCCTCATTCAATTCCAAAGCATTGACTTTGGGAGAGATTACAGCCAGTACTCCTGATCCAGTTGGGGGTGTTATCCAACGTAAACATGGAAGTCAAGAGCCAAATGGAGTACTAGAAGAAACTGCTGCTTTTCCTCTTTTACTCAAGTTGCTCAGTCGTGTTGGCTCTGATGGTTCTACTGTATTTATTAATGCCGGTGCAGAATTATGGACAAGTTTTGGTTACACGACAGCTCAAGAAGGACGCGCCTCACCAGGTACTGTTAAAGCTTTGCAAGATTTTGCAGCCGCTAAAAAATTAAAAATTGATATTGCAGCTTATCCGGATGTTCTTTTGAACCGAAATATTATTAAAGAATTGGCTAGCCAAAATTATAGTAATCATTTTCGTGTCGCTGGAGCGAAACTGACCATTGATGGATCACCTCAGGGATTTACTGCATGGAGAGACCGTCCATATTATGATCCTGTTGGTTCTTATCCTCCAGGCTACTCTGGATATGCTTCTGCAACTGCTGAGCAGGTGAAAGATGCAATTGACTGGGCTTTTTCCAATGATATTCAAATTATGACCCATGCAAATGGAGAGGCAGCTTCAGATCAGTTAATAGCTATGATTGATTATGCTACAAAGAAATATGGAAATAAAGATCGTCGTCCTGTACTCATTCATGGGCAATTCCTCAGAGAGGATCAGATTGATGCATTTAATAGATTAAATGTCATACCTTCACTCTTCCCCATGCATACTTTCTACTGGGGAGACTGGCATAGAGAGCATACAGTAGGGCCTGAATTAGCTGACAATATTTCACCCACGGGCTGGTGTGTTAAACGTGGTATGAAATTTACTACGCATCATGATGCTCCAGTTGCCTTTCCTAACTCAATGCGTGTACTTGATGCCACTGTCACACGACGATCTCGTTCTGGGGATATCATAGGTCCAGCACAAAGAGTTGATGTTATGACAGCACTTAAAGCAATGACCATTTGGTCAGCATGGCAGCATTTTGAGGAAAAAACAAAAGGTTCTATTGAAGTAGGAAAACTTGCTGACCTAATTATTCTTGATCAGGATCCTACCTCTATAGACCCAGAAAACCTTGATCAAATAAAAGTTCTTGAAACTATAAAAGAAGGGGTTACTGTTTATAAAAGAGAAAATAGTAAACTTTCCACAAGTAGTATCAAGCCAGGTACTGAAAGTGAACTTGCTTTCGCTCAAGCCATGAAAGCTGCATCAGAATATTATGACAATAAGCAGAGACATGAACATCACAATAATAGAAACAGTAATAGCAATGCCTGTCTTTGTGGCTTTTGGAGTAAGTTGAGTAGTGTAATGACAAATGGAGGGGTAGACTAGAAAAAAGTAAGTTTGATATTGAGTTGTTAACTTAATATTATGGTGAATGAGTTGGGTAATTTTTAAACTGTGCCCAAACCGTGTCTCAAGTTTGAGATTTTTTCGTTGAAAATAGGAAAAATGTTGTGCAGACATACCTATTTTTGCGTATTTTGTTTTAAAAATTGAATTTAAACTCTAATCGTAATAGACTCGTATTTTTGCTTTTACCGTCCTTGTTGTATATCCGGACGATGAAAAAACAAAGAAACTTTTAGTAAAAAAAGTGTCGCAAGAGGTGTCACTGGTGTATGTGTACACATCGTATATACGGGAATAGGGCATAACTTATCGTTGCACCTTCTCAGCTTTTAAACCTCTCCCTATTCAGCAAAGAAGATGTTTCGCTAATGTATGATTTGAGAAAAATCTCTTAGGGTTTGTCACCCAATAAGCAGCAAGAAAAAATATTCATTTCAGGAGAGAGTATGCACGAAGAGTTAAAAGGGTGGCTAGAGTGGCTTGGTATATACGATCCGCAGCTTGAAGCTTTGCATGGGGATGCAAGTGCAAGAAGGTATTACCGACTTCAAAGCGATGATGCTACTGGCATAGTGATGGATGCTTCAGATATGAAAGAGAGTGTACCGGTGTTTATAGGGGTTGCTTGGAGGCTTATGGATGCTAAAATACGCATACCTACCATCAAAGCGTATGAGCTCAATAAAGGGTTTATTTTCTTGGAAGATGTAGGCTCGGTACATCTGTATGATAAACTGTTACAAGCCGATGCAGCCTTGTATTATGAAAAAGCCATAGAGACATTGGTGACGATGCAAGAAACACCTTCACAGGGTTTGGCACCCTATGATGAGATGTTTCTGCTTGAAGAGATGAATCTGATGCCTCAGTGGTATCTCAAAGCGTATCTGCATCGAACACTTGAGTGCGTGGAGGCGCGTATGCTGCTGGAAAGTTTTAGTCTCATTTGCAAAGAAGTATTGAGCCAGCCTCAGGGAATTTTTGTCCATCGGGACTATCATGCAAAAAATTTGATGATCGATACGCAGGATGAGATTGTGGTCATTGATTTTCAAGATGCCAAAGAGGGTGCTTTACTGTATGATTTGGTCTCCTTGCTGCGTGATGTGTATGTAGAACTAGATGCCAAAGAGGTACAAAGACTGTTGCTGTTGTTTAAACAACTTAAGGGTATTGAGGTCGATGATGAAACCTTTATACGCTGGTTTGATTTTACGGGTTTGCAACGTCATATCAAGATACTGGGTATCTTTGCCAGACTGAGCATCCGTGACGGTAAAGACGGGTATCTTAAAGATATACCCTTAACCTTGAAGTACATTCAGGAAGTAGGGAGTAGATACCCCGAACTTCACGGGCTTCTTGCCTTGCTTAAAATAATAAAATGAGAAGATTGAGCGTTTAATGCTATTGTGATATAATCTCCAAAAAGAGACTATTGATGAAAATTGTACTGCTGATATGTGCGCCATTTTTACTGTTTGCAAAAGTGCATTATGCCAAAGTTGAGCCTTATGAGTCAGCCGTATTGAAGTCTGCGGTGAGTGCCTTGGTCATAGAAGTGGATCTTGATGCAGAGGGAAGTGTAGTCGATAATAAAAGAATTATCTATCTGGATGACCGTTTAGATAAAATCAATTTAAAAGCATCGCAGGAAAATTTTCTCATTCTTGGCGAAACGTTAAAACGGCAAGAGGCCTATTTCGGGCGTATTAATCAATTAAATACAGCCTCCAAAGCCCAGAAAGACACTGCGTTTTACAATTTTGCTTCTGCAAAAACACAGTATGTGGACATGGGATATAAGATTGCACAGCTCAAAGACAGCATTGAGAAAAAATCGATTGTACTGCACCATCAGTATGTGTATGAAATTATGGTTCGAGAAGGTGATTTTGTTTCTCCGGGAACACCTTTAATAAAGGTAGTTGATACAGACAGAGCAAAGTTGGTACTTTTTTTGGAGCCATCCGAACTCAAAGAGCTAGAAACAAAAGCGGTTTATCTCAATGATAAAAAAACACAATACAAGGTGGATAAAGTCTGGAAGGTTGCAGATGAAAAGTTTATCTCATCCTATCGTGCGGAGATTTACATTGATGCGCCTGAAATATCCTTTTCAAAACTGCTAAAAGTTGAACTCAAATAGCTAACCTAAAGACACTTTGCTATAATACACTACTTTAAATACGGGATTAAACAATGACCTTAGAACAACAAGATAAACAGTATGTGTTGCAAACCTATGCACGGGATTACACCAATTTTGTAAAAGGTGTAGGGGCAACGCTGTATGATGAAAACGGTAAAGACTATATCGATTTTGCTGCAGGCATTGCAGTCAATTCTGTGGGGCATGCCAACCCTAAACTTGTCGCTGCACTGTGTGAACAGGCACAAAAAATCATCCACATCTCCAATCTGCAGGTCATAGAACCGCAAGCCAAACTGGCACAAAAGATTGTGGAACTCTCTGGTTATGATATGGGAGTATTTTTTGCAAACTCCGGCGCAGAGGCTAATGAGGGTGCGATAAAGATAGCACGTAAGTACGGTGAGACCAGATTTGAAAATAAACGCTACAAGGTCATCACTCTTGAGCACTCGTTTCACGGACGTACCATCACAACAGTGAAGGCTACAGGGCAGGAGAGTTTTCATACGCCCCATTTTTCTCCTTATCCAGAAGGATTTTCGTATGAAAAAACGATTGCGGATGTATACGGGGCTATTGATGATGAAACCGTAGCCGTACTCATCGAACTCGTGCAGGGTGAGGGCGGTGTACAGCCTTTTGAAAAAGAAGAGGTGCAGGCACTCGCGAAACACCTCAAAGATAAAAACATTTTGCTCATCGTGGATGAGGTGCAAACAGGTGTGTACCGTACCGGTGAGTTTTTGGCATCCAACCTCTACGAGATAGAGCCTGATATCATTACCCTTGCCAAAGGTTTGGGCGGGGGTGTGCCTATTGGTGCAGTGATGACCAGACATAAAGAGGTTTTGAGTGCGGGGGATCATGGGAGTACCTTTGGGGGAAACTATCTGAGCACGGCTGCAGGACTGGCGGTTTTAGATATTTTACAGCCTTTGTATGAGAGTGGTGAACTGGATGAAATCTTGGTCTATTTTACGCAGAAACTGCAGGAAGTTGCGGCAAACTATACGCATTTGTTTGAAAAAGAGGTGGGGCTGGGTCTTATGCGAGGACTTCGTGCCAAAACCGCGGAGATTCAAGTAGCCGTCATCAAAAAAAGTATGAAAGAAGGTCTGGTTGTACTTAAAGCAGGACGCAATACCATACGCTTTTTACCGAGCCTCACCATCAGCAAAAATGAAATCAATGAAGGGTTCAAACGCTTTGAAAACGTTCTTCGCACTTTGTAGTTTGGGGCTTGCTTCATTGCTTTATGCTGATGAGCTCGGGAGTATACTGTCTGATAATAAAGAGTTATTGTTTGATTATCAAATGCAAAGCAATGAACTTGAAAGTGACAAACTCTCTAACAGCTGGATGAACCCCGTTCGTTTACAGTATGGCAGAAACTACAGCACACAGTTTGGTGATCAGACGATTGATACGGGAAGTTATTCGGTTGTGGTGGATCAACCTATCTTTAGGTCGGGTGGGATTTATTATGGCATCAAGTATGCACAGGCATTTCGTGAAGCCAATCAAGCCGATATTCAACTTCAAAAACGCACCATGATAGGCGACGTAGTCTCCATACTGTTTAATTTGAAAAAAACAAAACTTGAACAGGAAAAAATGCGCTTTCAGATCAAAAATGATGCGATTGACATCTTGCAAAAGCGTGAAAGTTATGAGGCAGGTTTACTTGACAGCAGTTTTTTGGATCAGGCGATACTTAAAAAAAGTCAGGATGAAACGGCTTTGCTCGAGATGGAACTTACACTGATGGAGCTGAAACAGAGATTTTCACTCCTAAGCGATAAAAATCCCAACAGCTTGCGTCTTCCTGTTTTAAAAATGATGAGTAAAACAAAATACCGCGAAGACAATCTGGAACTCAAAAGAGACAGGTTACGTGCAGAGCAGTCGGACTACAACGAAAAAGTCACATGGGCAAAGTATCTTCCCGCTGTCTCTTTGCAAGGGCAGTACACCGATGGAGACATCAACCCTTTGTTTTCCAGACCGGATTCCCTGCTTCAGGAACAGTATTACAATTATGGATTTACGGTTTCGATGCCAATTGATATCAATGCACCCAGCGATATTGAGTTGGCTAAAGTAGAGAAGCTAAAAGCTGCGGTGGAAGTACTTGACAAAAAAGAGCAGGTTAGAGAAGAGTATAACTGGATAGAAAACAGTTTGGGTATTTTGGATAAAAAAATTGCTTTGGCACATCAAGATGAATCGGTCTATAAAAATCTCTATCAACTGACAAAAAACCTTGCAGATGCGGGAGAAAAAACCACCTTTGATGCCGATGTGATGTACAACTCTTTACAGATTCGCAAACTTGATCAGCAGATATTTGCCATAGACAAGCAAATTCAGCTCCTTAAACTCTATATACGCGTAGAAAATGCAATTTAGTGCCTATATGAACCAGTGGCTTTACGGCGAGGATGGGTACTACAAGCACTTTAAAGCCATTGGCAAAACGGGAGATTTTTACACTGCAGTGAGTACAAGTCGCTTTTTTGGTGCGAGCATTGCCAATTATTTTTACACACTTATGCAAGAAGGCATTGCCGATAAAAATGGCTGGCTTATCGAGATAGGGGCACATCAAGGCTACTTGATCTGTGATATGATCCAATGGCTGTATACTTGTGACCCTACTTTGGTGCAAACTTTAAAGTTTGGCATCGTAGAACGCCAGAGCGAAGTGCAACAAGCCCAAAAGGCATACATTAAAGAGCGCTTTGGTGATGATGTACACATCGTACATTTTAATGATATCTCAGAAGTCAAAGCCGCGTATGCTTTTGTGGTTGCCAATGAGATTTTGGATGCCTTTCCTTGCGAGCTGCTCAAAGATGAAAAAATCGCTTATGTAGATAATCATGTGCTTATATGGGAAGATGCACCTCTTCAGATGCTGGAGTGGGCTAAAAAGCATTATCTTGCACAAGGTGAGATTGCTGTAGGGTATGAAGACTTTGCTGTGGATATGGCAAAGGGCATTGAACACTGCGATTTTGTGACCTTTGATTATGGTGAAAAATATGTGCGTAATGACTTTTCAATCCGTATCTACAGAGAACATCAAACCTTTCCTTTATTTGATGAGGAACTTAATCTCCATGAGTCTTACCAAAAAGATGATATCACCTATGATGTGAACTTTGCCCATGCAAGCGAAGCATTTGTGCAAGCGGGTTTTGATGAGGTGTCGTATGAGACACAAGCGCGTGCTTTGGTGCGTTTTGGGCTGATAGACATACTTGAACAGTTCGCCAAACAGGCAAAACAGTCACACTATGTACGAGAAGCCGATAAGATTAAAACACTGCTATCACCCACGATGATGGGCGACAGATTTAAGATGATACATTTTAGAAAGTAAAAGGTTGTTATTGCATCGCTTTTAGCATGTTGCAGCGTTTGATAGAAGCCTCTTCGCTTCCAAACATTGCGGTGTATTTGTCAAATTTTTCCTGAGTGATCATCGCGATGCACTCTTCTTTGCTCATCCCGCCAGAAGCAGCGACTGGCTCTGTAGGTGTTGGTGCTTTTTCTACAGGTTTAGCTGCTGTTTGTTTGTCTTCAGGGTACATATAGTCGGGGTTAAAGTTTGTATCATCTACCTCTTTGAGTTTGATATCTTTTTTAGGCGGTGGGGGAAGCTGTTTTTTCGCCACAGGAACGGGTGTTTTTACTACAGGTTTTGGCGCTACTTTTTGCACAACAGGTTTTGGTGCAACGGGGGTACTGCTTTGTGTACATCCTGCCAGAAGTAAGGCAAGTGTAAGAGCTATACTGGTTTGTTTCATGGTCATCCTTTTTAATATATGCTGTGTATTTTAATATAAAACACCAATATTTTCAATATTGTAGGCTTAGAACGACAACGGCGATAGCAAAGCCGCCATCATGGCTGATGGAAAGAGAAGAGGTTTGTATTGGGTATTTAACTTGTGCAACTTCACTGAGTGTAAATTCGGGTCTTCCACGTGCATCTTTGTTTAAGAGGATGTCGTGAAAAGACAATTCACGCCCAATGCCACACCCCAAGGCTTTGGCTATGGCTTCTTTGGCTGCCCAAAACCCTGCTATAGATGCGGTTTTTTGTACCAATTTTATCTCGTCTGGCTGTAAAAAGCGTTGGGTAAATTTATCGCCAAATTGACTGAGCGCTTTTTCGATTCTGCTGATTTGGATGATGTCTGTGCCTATGTTCATGGAAGTATTATAGCGCTTACATCCACTCAAGCACTTTAGAGACTTCATCGGCAACAAAACATTTGATCTTGGTCGTCTCCAAGGGTTTGTTGGGGATGACGGCTTTGGTGAACCCTTGTGTTTCTATCTCTTTGAGACGCCCTGTAAGAGAGGAAATTTCACGTATCTCTCCTGTAAGGCTCACTTCGCCCAAAAAGAGTGTCTGTGCGCTCAGTTCCCTGTTTCTGTAACAGCTTAAAATGGCTGCGATGACGGCAAGGTCAGCTGAAGGTTCGTTGATCTTGATGCCTCCTGAGACATTGATAAAAACATCGTAAGTGCCAAGCGGCAGATCAAGTTTTTTCTCAAGCAGTGCAAGTAGCATGCCCAAACGGTTGTTGTCAAACCCTGTAGAACTTCGCTTGGCATGCCCGTAGGATTCAGATACCAATGCCTGTATCTCGACGATGATAGGACGGCTTCCTTCCATGATGACGGTGAGCGCAGAGCCTGACTGCAGTTTTTGTTTGTTGAAAAATTTGCCTGCCATGGACTTGGCATCATTGAGCCCTTCTTTGTTCATCTCAAAGATGCCCACTTCATTGGTCGCGCCAAAGCGGTTTTTAAACCCACGTAACAAACGCAGGTCAGAGTTGGTATCACCCTCAAAGTAGAGTACGGTGTCCACCATGTGCTCCAGTACCCTAGGCCCTGCGATGGAGCCGTCTTTTGTGATATGCCCGATGATGAAGATGGGTATATGTAGACTTTTAGCAAGCCGCATCAGATCAAAGGTGATGGTACGTACCTGTGTGACTGAACCCGGAGCAGAAGGGGTTTCTTCGGAGTAGAGGGTTTGGATGGAGTCGATGACGATGAGTTCATAGTTCTGGTTTCCCACCTCGGCTATCACTGAGCTTAGGTTGATCTCTGGTAGCAAATAGAGGTTGTCGTGGTTGGCTTCGAGTCTGTTTGAACGGAGTTTTATCTGCCCTGCTGACTCTTCTCCTGAGACATAGAGCACTTTTTTACCACTTCGTGCAAGGTTACCTGCTATCTTGAGCAACAGCGTTGACTTTCCCACTCCGGGACTGCCGCCTATGAGTGTCAGCGACCCTGGTACGATGCCGCCGCCTAGTACCAGATCGAGTTCTTTGCTTCCTGAGGTGAAACGGACAATGTTATCTTCTTCTATCTGTGTAATGGGTTTTGCTTTGGGTGTAAATGTACCGTTGCCTCTTCCTGCTGAAGTCTCTTTTAAATATTTTATCTGCTCGGAGCTAAGTTCTATCATGGTTTCCCATTGCTCACAAGAGGTGCATTTTCCCATCCACCTTGGAGACTGAAATCCACATGCTTGGCACTCAAATATCGTTTTTTGTTTCGCCATAACGGGCTCCTGTGAGATGTTTATAGGGTGATTGTAAACTAAAATCGTTTTCAACTTTATAAATATGTCATATTGTCATATTTATAAAAAATGGATGATTCCTTTTGGGTTCTTTTGGCTATAATTTACCCACTCAAAAAAGGATTTCTTGTGACATTCAATACCATCAAACAGCTTTTCATCGGTCTTTATCTTACTAACAGTTTTGGATACAGACTGAGAAAAACAAACAATCCTATGGAAAAAAAAAGATTAAGACTCGCCTATTCTCAGGCACAGCTTGATACCTTAAAACTTACTGTGAAAGTGGAAAACGCAGATAAATTGCCACAAACAGGTCAATATCTTGTTGTCTCTAACCATAAAAGCATTATCGACCCACCCGTTGTTGAAGTGACATTTAAAGATACGCAGATATTTGGTCCATGGATTTCAAAAAAAGAACTCTATAACTCTTTTTTCTTTGGACTGTTTGTACGCCATGCAGGCTCCATTCTGCTTGATCGTGAAAAGAGTCAGATGAGCGGTTTTTTTGCTGAGGTCAAAGAAGCCGTGGGTCGCGGTGAGTCCATCTTCATCTTCCCCGAAGGCACACGAAACAAAACCGACAAACCGCTCTCAACCTTCAAAGAAGGTTCACGCATCATCGCACTCAAAAACCGCCTGCCCATCTTGCCTTTGTATATCAAAAGCGATGCAAATAAAGTCCTCAAAAATGCCCTAAGTGACAGCAGTCTCCACCAAGAAGTCACCATCGTAGTAGGTGACATCATAGACTACAAAGACAAAACAGACCTAGAAACACGCTACCGTGAGATGTTCGGCTTGCAGGATGAGGGCTGATGTGAAAGTAGTTTTTGATAGTATGCGTTCTGCATGAGACGATGAGAGTATGAAATAAAGCAGGAAGTATCAATGAATAAAAGTTTTATCTTTAATGCATCCATCCTTTATACGTTTTTTCTCACCAACGCAAGTATTAGCAGGTCATCTTGATGTATTGATGATAAAATGACAAAAAATAAAGGACAGAACATGAGTACAAGAACGACTGTTTCGCTTGAAGACGATTTGCTAAAACTTCTCAAGCTTAAAGCTGTTGAGACTTCAACATCTGTTTCAACTCTACTAAACACTATACTTTCTGATGCTTTTAGGGAAGATGGTGATGATTTAGAAGTATGTGAACCACCCAACCCCTAAAGAGAATTGGGCTTCCTGCTTCACAGTACCGTGATCTGTTCTCAGGAGAGAATAGACGCATTGGTACTCCACAGGCTT
>JAABRH010000053.1 GCA_011391015.1 Sulfurovum sp. | reverse complement strand
TTAATTTTATATGAATTTTAACTGTGATGATAAAAATACGACACAATGTCATATTTTTGTTCCTTATATCACCGCACTTAGAGGCGAGGGTTTACGGAACGTGGGCTAAAAATATGACAATTTGACAACTCTAATCCCGTTTTTTGCTCGTACGACTATAATACGCTTATGACACATTTTACAACCCTACAGCTCGAGTCACTGGCTCTATTAATTGTCTTTTTTCTACTCTTTACCTATAAAGTGATGATGTTATGGCAGCAGCTCAGAACTAAAAGCCTGCTAAGAAAAAACAGAACACTGAAAAAACTCAAAGGTCTAAGCTGGGATGACTTTGAGCTCTTATGTATGGAACTCTTTGCAAATATGGGATGGAAAGTACTGGGCAACGACAAAAAAGGTGCTGACGGCGGCGTAGATATCTGGATGCAAAAAAGCGCGTTTGGCACGAAAACACGCACTGCGCTTGTACAGTGCAAACGCTATGATGATGCACTGGTGACCATCAAAATCATCAGAGAGATGTACGGACTGATGTTTGAACATGACGCCGATGAAGTCTATGTGGTGACAACCAGCCGCTTTACCAAAGAGTGTTACACCTTCATCAAAGAAAAAAAGATGACGCTGATTGACGGCGAGCGCTTAGTTGAACTTATTCGAAAACACAGCTAAACAAGCGGTTCTTGGGTAAAAAATGCCTCAATGACCTCTCGCATCTCTTTAACATCTTCAATGCGGTTGACATCATTTCTAAATGCAGACGCCCCTTGATACCCCACTTTTGAATAGGAGTGAAGATTTTTTCTAAAAAGTATGGCTCCATACCTGTCATAATGTGCGATCATCTGATCAAAATGCTCCAAGACAACCTCTTTGATGAGTGTGCTGCTAGGTTCATCCATCCCCTCTTTGATCTGTTTAAAGATCCAGGGTTTCCCTACGGCTGCACGCCCTATCATCACCCCGTCTGCACGGGTATGTTCCAGTACCCATTTTGCTTTGGCAGGCGAATCGATATCCCCATTGGCAAAAACAGGGATAGAGACACGTTGTTTGATCTGTGCTATGGCATCATAGTCCACAGCTGCTTTGTATCTGCCTGCTCTGGTTCTTCCGTGCACCGCGATATAATCTGCCCCGCTCTCTTCGCAGATACGCGCGATCTCCTCATGGTTTTTTTCATTAAAGCCCAAACGAAATTTAACTGAAGTGTACTCTTTGTTGGAGTATTTTTTAATGGTCTCAATCACCTTTCCCATCTGGACAAGATCGGTAAGTAAAGAAGAGCCTTGAAGATTATTGACTACTTTAGGTGCAGGACAACCACAGTTTAAATCAATAGCGGTGACATCCTCTCGTTCATTGATGATTTCGACTGCGCGCCTGATGACATCCAAGTCTGAACCGGCAATTTGTATAGAGTAGGGATTTTCAATGGGGCTTTTTTCAAGCATACGGTAGGTCTTTTGCGACTGGTGCATCAAAGCATTGGAGCTGATCATTTCTGAGATAGTCAGATCAACACCAAATTTCTTGACCACAGAGCGAAAAGGAAGATCAGTAAAACCTGCGAGTGGCGCTAAAGCATACACAGGTGTGGAAAAATCAAGTGTAGCCATTCTAGCTCTTAGAGTGTATTATTGGCACACAGCACGTATGTCGATAATGTCTTCAAGTTTGTATTTGTGGTGTTCTTTTCTGAGCTCATACAGGACTCTAAACTTGATAAATTCATCTTCGCCCTGCTCATCAAGGAAGATAGCTACTTGGTCTAAAAGCTCATACTCAAACAAAAGATACAGATAGGCTGATTCTGCATTTTCATTGTCTGCACGGAACGCTTTAAAAAGTGCCAATGATTCATCGGGAGTAAAATATTTTTTACACACAAGTGCGATTTGCACAAACTCTTCACAGCGTGGTTTTAATGCTGCTACAAATTCACCCAGTATCGCTGGAGTCAGCTCCAGTCTGTTTTCAGCATTAACACGTTCCAGCATCATGAAAAAATGCTTTGAATCAAACACTTTGACATATTTGCGTGCTTTTTCAAAATTCTGCGTAGTCGCAAAGAGTGTGAGCGCTTTTGTACGTATTTCAGCTGGATACTCAGATGCTGATTTCATCACCTCTTCAACAAATTTTCCATCTACGTCAAGGCGGTTAAGTCTATTTTGCACGACTATGTAATTATCTGCCTGAAAGACTTTTGACATCTTTTCTTCTTTGAGGTCTATATATTCGCCGTTTTTGATTTTTTGTATCATCCCAATGACACGCATCAGTCTAGGCGTCAGCCCTTCAGGTGTACCTGAAGCACTCAATGATGCATTAGCCAGCAACGATGCAGAGTTACGTAAAGTGTCCGTAGCATACTTTTGTTCTTTTGGTTCACCCACCAAAGACCAATAGAGTGCATCTTCTAGTGTATGGGCGTCTTTTTGCCATTTTTTAAGCATAAAATAACTTTTCAAGCCATAAAAAAACATATGTACCAACGTAAAAACAAACAAGATAAACATAGGCAGGACTATCCATCCGGCTATAGGAAAATTAAAATTAATTCCCATTATCTCCACGATGTAATAGCTCGAATTGATCGCATACGTCACCGCAGCAACAATCCCCATGAGCGCTAACGCAGCAAAACTATATAGCCCCAGTCTCATTGTTTCTCCTTACTTTTGTTTTTTTTCGCTGATCTCCCGACAAGTAATACAAAAACGTGCAAAGTTTTTCACTTTAAGACGTGCCAAACCGATAGGCTCCTCACACATTTCGCATACACCAAAAGTTCCTTTTTTTATTTTATCTAAAGCAAGTTCAATTTCCGATAATTCTTTTCGCTGTTGTGTCAAAATAGCACTATCTACAATCGTTTCTGCCGATGCAGCAGCAAAATCGCCCTCATCATTGAGTTCAAGTTCTCTCATCTCTTCGAGTTCAAGCGTTGTTCCTCTGAGATTTTTTTCTATCTGTACTTTTCGATCAAGTAGTTTGCCTTCAAAATTGTGTAGCTCTGTTTGTGTCAACATTCAAATGGTCCTATTTATGATATGGATGATTATTGTTGATGGTTAAGGCCCTAAAGATCTGTTCCATCAAAACAACTTTCACAAGTTTATGTGAAAGCGTAATTCTACCAAATGATACAGCATTATTACATTTATCTATAAATGCCCTTTCAAACCCGTATGCACCGCCAATGAAGAGATTTACTTCAAGGGTATCCTTAAACAGATTTGCAAACTCAAAGCTGTCAACTTCTTTTGAAGATGGATCTAAAGCGACACAAATTCCACTATCCAAATACCTCTCCAAAGCTTTTGAGTAAGCTCTTTGTGCAGCCTCGGCAGAAATATCCTGTGCTTTGGCTATCTCTTTGTCAAACACTTCAATCACTTCTACTTTTGCAAAGGGTTTTGCTATTTTTTTATAATGCTCTATCAATCCTGCATACAGCTCATCTTTTCCTTTTTTGTCAACAATGATTACATTTATTTTCATGGCAGTGTTCTTTCATTTTAAGGCTTCTATGTCTCTCATGCTTCTTTTGGCGTTATCATAATATAAATCACATTAGAGGAAAATACGCCAAGCCTTGACATGCCTTCTTAGAAAAGATATCCTATAATTTTTATAAACAAAGGACAAACCATGCAAAACGATTTTAGCAAAGCGATGGATTTCAGACACGCGTGTAAAATATTTGACGAAAATAGAAAGATCAATGATGAAGCGATGCATTACATTTTGGAGGCAGGAAGAAAATCACCTTCCTCTTTTGGGATGGAGGCGTGGAAATTTCTTGTTATCACCAATGAAGAGTTAAAAGCCAAACTTAGACCTTTTTGCTGGAATCAGATTCAGATCACTTCTTGCTCTCATCTGGTGGTTATACTTGCGGGTATCCACTCTGCCAAAGTGGAAAGCGGTGAGGTTGAAAAACGATTTAGACGACGCCAAATGCCACAGGAAAGTCTTGATTTTTACATGGATATCTATGCCAAACACTTAGAAAAAACCCTAAGCAGTGACGAGAACATTTATGCATGGACAGCCAAACAAAGCTATATTGCATTAGGAAACATGATGACTGCAGCTGCTTTTATAGGTATAGACTCTTGCCCTATAGAGGGATTTGAAAAAGAAAATGTGGAAAATGTTTTAGGCTTAGACACAAGCAAATACCAAGTAGCTGCATTCGTACCCTTTGGCTATAGGATCAACGAGCAACCGACACAGCTAAGGCTGCCTTTTGAACAAGTAGTTGAATTCATAAAATAAAAAGATGGGTCTAAAAAATCATTTTGAAATATTATAAAAAACCAAAATGGAAAATAAAAAATTGATTTCATATCAGGTAGTGCTATTTGGCACTACCATTTATAGATAAACTGAAGAAATGTCTTTGAAGCATCATTTTGCGCTATATTATTTTTGGTAATAAAATCACCGGCATTTAAATATCCGTAAATCCCTAAGAGATCTATGGATGATGTTAATTTGTATTTAACGGTAAGATCTATTTCATCACCGATATGCGTATAACTATTGCCTGGTTTGTTTTGATAACCAAAAAGGTACCATTTGTCATTTGCTTCGGCAAGATCAAAATAATGGTACGCAGTCTCTATGAAAATCCCATGTGTCGGTTTAAAAGAAAAGCTTGCCTCAATATCTTGCATATTTGACCATGCCATAATATCCATACGTCCATACCATGGTCCGTCATTCATGCCAAAGGGGGTAGAAAATGTTTGCATCTTGTTGTCATTGGGGTTTTTGTCTCCTGTAGCATAGATGAAACCTGCTATCAGTTTCATCTTATACTTATTTTCAAAAAAATACCCTGCTTTCGCTGCACAGGCAAAAGCATCAACATCAAGTGATCCCGCACCACCTTCTTGTTTCACCAGGGTTGCATCATAGATAAAACCCGGATTTTCATTATCATAGACACGCATACCTGCATAATAAAAATTATCTTCATTGATTACCTGATGATGAAGGTTATTTCTCCATGCAGCAAAAGGTTCCATCTTTGTATCTGAAAACGTATAATGGCCATAAAGACCCGTACCCTGAAATTGATGTTTATGCTTAATGCTAAAGTCATTGGGCTCTTTGGTCCGTGTCTGCCCGTACCATACATCAATAAAATTCTCACCTTCTTTATAGGAGAGATGCGATGCATCCCACAGCCACCCCATGGTATTGCCCCAAAAGCCTGGACCAAAGATACGAAGGTCTCCATAGCCAAGTTGCTGCCGTCCTAGTGTAAAAGAAATATTCTTATTGAAGAGATTGTGACGTCTGATGTACGTCTCATAAAGCTCTAGATGGTCATCATAAAAACTCATCAGATAAGTATCGGGTGTACCAGGATTTTTAACAAAATCATCAGCATCCAAAGAAGAACCCCATGAACGTGCGTCATACATAGAGGCCTTTAATGCCCAGTCATCATTTGGCTTATATCCTATTGCGGCAATGATCTGCTGAAGATAAATAGTGTCATCTGTTTCTCCAAGGATATTGCCTTTGGCGTCCATAGCGTCATCACCGTATGTCAGTTTGTTGACTCCATTGTAAATGTCAAAACGTCCCCTATACTGAAAGTTGAAGTTCAACTTATCAGACTCTTCTTTTATGGGAGGTGGGGTTGGGCTCTGCTCAGCAAAAAGCAGTGTCTGTAAAAGAAGAGAAAGAGGAAGAACGATTTTCATTATTTATAGTTTGCAACAGCTTCTTTAAGTATATTGAGGTAAAAATTACCTGTCTTGCCTCCTATAAGAGTCTCTCTTATTTTGGTACCGTCATACTTTACAAAATGAAATGTGGGTGTCACCTCAGCCTGCAAATCTTCAGGGGCATCATTTTTATTGATATCGAGTGCAACCGGCACAAAATGTTCATTAACATATGGATAGATAGTCTTATCTGCAAAAACAACTTCTTTCATCGTTTGACACGCACCGCAGGTTGCCTTATTAATAAAAAGAAGCATCGGCTTATTTTGAGCTTTTGCAACTATCGCTGCTTCCTTGTAGCTATTTAGCCATTTAACTTCATTCGCAACAAGCGAAAGTGTCAAAAGAGCAGTCAAAAGTAATATTTTTTGCATAACAGTCCTTCATTTCTATATACTTATTTGTGGAACATTATGTCCTACTATTGCTTTATTTCTGTATGATGTATCTATAGAACGTGTTTCCATATTAACTCAAATATCTACGGACTTCATATACGGTTGCCCTTATGACAATCATCTGGTGAAATATATCAGATTATAAAGAGTGTGGCAGATATTGTCATTTTCAAGGGTAATCTACAGTACTGAATGCTTTCAAGAAGTCAAAACACAATTATCGCACAGTATCATGTTATAAACTTCATCCATATCACTAAAAGGAATTTAAAATGATTCAAAGAAAACTAAAACAACTAGGTTTTATCGCTACACTCACTTATACATTGCTTTTTACAAGTAGTAGCGCCAGTAGTCAGGACTTTGCAGCCGGTGTAGCTGTGGGTGCTGCTTTAGGATCCGTCGTAGGTGTTTATGATGCTCCCCATTATTATGACCGTCCGTATTATTATCATGGTGGGAGGTATTATTATGGCGGGGTGTATCGTAACGGATACTATATCTACAACGGGAAGCGATTTAGAAACGGACACTATTATGATCGTGGATACCGATACTACAAAGGACATCGTTATCAACCAAGAGTGGGAAATTATGGGTATTATCGAAGCAATCAAGAGTTTAAACACTACAACAAGATGCGACACAAAGAGTACAAACACTATGAAAAGTTGAGACACAAAGAATACAAGCAGTACAACAAGCACCAAAAACACCACAAATGTGGCTAGATGAAAACAAATGAAGTTGGGCTCTTAAAGAGTAATACCCAACTTCCCCAACACAAAAATCACTGCATAATATGCTGCAACCGTCAAGGCAATTGAGATTAGCATACTCACATAAAAATCAAAACCGTTTTTAATCAGCAAAGGAAAAGCGATAAACAATGTCATCGATGGGGCAATCAGCCAAACAAGACGCTGTGAAAACTCGACTGCACTTTTAGAATCATTCGTGTCGATATACATCCATGTCATAGCCAAAATGGAAACCAATGGAATCGCTGCCAAAAGTGCACCCATCAAACTGCTTCGTTTTCCCACCTCTGAAATGAGCACAATAAGCAGTGCAGTGATGATGAGTTTCACACTATAGTACAGCATTATTCACTCCTTGTGTAACAGTATTCAGTTTTTTAAAACAACAGCGTTTATATTTTTCGCCTGAGCCGCAGATGCACTTTTCGTTACGCAAAAACGTAACTTTATCTTCAAAAACTACCCCATCAACATATTTCCACATGTCATTGACCTTTGAAAAGGTGGACTTTTCATGGTGCACATGCTGTTTGCCATCAAAGATATAATACGCCTTAAACTCAACCATCTTTTCACTAAAATCTATAATCTCCAAATGCTGCCAAACACTGTTATCGGCCCAGTCCTGAATAAATTTAAGCTCTTCATCACTCCAGCTGTGATCATGCGTAGTCGCCTGAAGATAAAGTACATCTCCCATACAGTACGCACTGTAGCGTGAACGCATCAAAGCCAGTGCGCTGGGTGCCACTTCGAGCACACTCAAGAGTGGCTCGCAACAGTGCGAAAATTTTAATCCGCTTTTACAATAACACTGCATTATTTTTCCTCTTATCAATTGTCTTTTTAGACTCTGTGATGTTTCATACACCTAAGCAAACTGTAACAAAAGAAACTTAAAGCAAAACTCATTACAATGCTGGCGATGAAACGACAGATTAAAACTTTTTTTGCCTTTATATTTATATTCTCCATCTTCACAACATCCCTGCATGAGATGCTGCCAGATCACGATGAGAGCAGTTGTGAAATCTGTATCTTGGTACAGCACGACAGCGGACTTCTTCCTACCTGTATCACGGCACTTACTAAAATTGACACCTATTACCAGAGCATTCCTTATCATCTTGTCGAAACACCTGTTTTATCGCTTTTAAGTGTCAATCCTCGCGCACCGCCATCTTTTTCATAATCTCCCACTATACCCATCATCATAACACTGATTTTATATCTAAAAACCTAACCTGCATGCTATTGCAGGTCTTATATTGGAGAACCTATGAACAAAATACTCTTACTTTCAACCCTCACCTCAGCACTGCTTTTTGCAGTTGCTCCTGTGGTTAAGCCCGCTCAAGAACGAACTTTTTCACAATCTCAATTTATGCCTGATATGTCGGCTATTTTAGATTTTTCTTATGTCAATCACAGTATCAGCGATGCTGAGCTTCAGCACCTTTCTATTCCGGGAATCACTGAAGGCTTTTACGGTTCACACGATCATGGCGGCAATTCTGAATCCACCTACAATGCCAACAATGGGTTCAATTTAAATTATCTGGAAGTCGTACTTAGCAGCAATGTTGACCCTTATTTCAGTGTGGATGCCATCTTTCATTTTAGCCCTGAAGGCGTTGAAGTTGAAGAGGGCTACTTCACGACAACCGCTCTAGGAAACGGTTTCAGGTTTCGCGGCGGAAAACTCCTTTCAGAGTTTGGACGTATCAACCAGCAGCACCACCATTTTTGGGACTTCGGCAATGCACCTCTTGTCAATGAAGCCTTTTTTGGAACACATGGCATCAATGAACTGGGTATGCAGCTTCAATGGGTCGCTCCAACAAAAATGTATCTTATGGTAGGTGCTGAAGCACTGCAAGGTACCAATGAAGCGATGTTCGGCAATGCACAGATAGCTGATCCCAACAGTATCGACCCTGAAGATCCTACACTTTTAGCTGAGGAAGTCACTGCACCCTCTTTATTTGTCGGATACATCAAAAGCTCTTTGGATGCCGGTAATACGACCTTTCTTCCGGGGCTTTCTCTTGCGCAAGGCACAAGTAATATTGATCATCTCGAAGACGAAGAACATGCACATGCTTTTGCCGGAGACAGCTCTGTATATGGTGCTGATTTGACGGTGAAACATTTTTTTGATTCGTATAGCTTTTTGTCATGGCAAAGTGAATGGATCATGCGTGATATGGACGGAACAGGCTATCATAATGATGCAGGAACGACTGAAGCGGGCGACATAGAAAAAGAACAAGCCGGCTACTATACACAGCTGGTCTATGCCTACGATCAAAACTGGCGATTTGGTGTTCGTTATGACAGCATCTATCTGAATGATATCACACGCAACGGCATCACACAATCCATCATCGATCCTGAAGCAGCAAATCCTGTAAGCACCACTGAAGATTTTGACCGCTATAGTGTGATGAGCGAATATCATCCCAGTGAGTTTAGCCGTATCCGTCTTGAGTACAACCACAATACTGCACTCTATAATGAAGACGGTGAACGTCAAAACCTTGACACCGTCATGCTTCAGTTCAACCTCTCTATCGGTGCCCACGCTGCGCATGATTTTTAATCAACAGTGTCACACCTTTGTGACACTGTATGAGACATACTTTTTTCAAGGATAAAGATGAAACTTCTTTTTATACTTTTTTTATTGCCGCTTTCTCTCTTTGCCCATCTCAACATCGTGGTAACTTATCCGTACATCGGTGCCATCACTAAAGCCATCGGGAAAGACCATGTCGATACGATTGTATTGGCTCAGGGAAATTGGGATCCGCATTTTATCGTGCCACGTCCCTCACTCATCTCCAAACTCCGTAGTGCCGACGCACTCATCATGAATGGCGGACAACTTGAAATCGGCTGGCTTCCCCCGCTCATCAAGCGTGCCAACAATCCAAAAACCATACCCAACGCGACAACCTTTTTGGATCTCTCACGACACATCACATTCATACAAAAACCAAAATCTCTGGATAGAGCCCAAGGTGATGTACATCCTGACGGGAACCCCCATTTTCATCTCAACCCCAAGAATATTCTGATTTTGGCACAAACCATCGCCACGTTTCTAAGCACAATTGACAGTGAACATCAAGCAATCTATGCAACAAACCTAAAAACATTTGAGAAAAACTGGCAAATATATCTGACTCGATGGCAAAACAATATGGCCTCCAAAAAAGGGATGAAAGTCATCCAGTTTCATGACAACCTTGCCTACTTTAACCAAGCCTATGCACTTCAAAACATCGGTACTATCGAGCCGCTACCGGGCATTCCACCCTCATCACGTCACACGATGGAAATTATAGAACTCATCAAACAACAAAAACCCTACTGTATTTTTCATGATGTCTACCACTCCACCAAAACAGCACAGTACATCAGTGACAAAACAGGCATCCCCATCGTCCTTATGCCGCATGATATCGGTGCGCTAGAATCCATAGACTCACTGGTTGCCCTTTTTGACCACCTCACCAAAGTACAAAACAAATGAGTGATATTTTTTTGGTTCCTGTAGGACTGATTGTTGTTTTGGTCATGATACATGCATGGTTTGGTATCCGCATTCTTGAACGTGGCATTATCTTTACCGATCTTGCCATCGGTCAACTCGCAGCACTTGGCGCAGCAGTGAGTTATGGCTTCTTTCATGGCGAAAATGTCTATGCATGGACACTTGGATTTTCGTTACTGGGAGCTTTGTTGATTGCCTACGGTGCACGTTTAACTCTGCATCTTGAAGCCTACATCGGACTGTTGTATGTACTGGGAGCAAGCGGTATCATGATGGTATTGGCACAAAGTTCTGAAGGTATGGAACACTTCAAATCACTTTTAGCCAATGATATCCTCTTTACCACGCCCCAAGATCTTTACGAAAGTACTGCCATCTACACCTTTATTTTCATCATACTCTACTTCGTCTATCCAAAAACAAGCGGATTTGCAAAAGAGCTTCTTTTTTTCTCCTTACTTGCCCTCACCGTAACCTCTTCGGTGCAACTTGCAGGTGTATTTGTCGTATTTACCCTACTAATTGCTCCAGCGATGGTAGCAAGTATGCAACAAAAATTTAACAAACTATTAGTTGCTTTTGTCTATGGATGGTTTTTTTCAGTACTAGCCATAACGATTGGCTTTTATTATGATTTGCCTACAGGATATGCCATTGTTTTTTTAGGCGCACTCTTAAGTATTCTCTATATTTTGATCAAAAGCAGTAAAAAAGAAGTCTCATCATAAGAAACATGTTATCCTTAGTCAAAAAGGAGTGCATGTTATGAAAAAAATACAACTCATTGTCCAAAAAGAGCTTCAACACTTAGGTACCTGTGATGCTTCAGCAGCCATTGCGATAGATGAAGCCTATTTTGTGGTTGCCAACGATG
>JAABRH010000052.1 GCA_011391015.1 Sulfurovum sp. | reverse complement strand
AAATCAATTAAAACCATATAAAGGAGTACACATGATTATTATCGGACATCCATGGATACAAAGTAAGCGTTTTTGCAAAGTGTTTTCTATCGAAGATATTCAAAAAAGCAATCCAGATGATATTGTTTTACTAGAGCCTTTGGTCGATTCACATCGTTATGCAAGCCATTGTCAAGCCAATGCTATTCCCTTTGCTGTGACGGTGAGTACTCTGTATGATGCATTGCTTGCCAATGCTTTGGGGGCAAAGTACATCGTATGCCAGGAAGAAGATGCGTTGATGATTCAGCCTATAGCACAGGAGTATCTTTTTGACACGCGTGTGTTGGTGTTGATACATTATGAAAAAGAGATCCCAAAAGTGGCAAGAGGTCGAGTGGATGGCGTCATTTTTCCAGAGGCTATTTACTAGTCTATAATGAAGGAAGATATCAAGCGTTATACACTCACCTCCATCCTAATAGCGCTCAATGTCTTGGTCTATCTTGTCTGTGCAGTATTGAGTGAAAGTTTCATCGATATGCGTACAGAGACGCTTGTGCATTTAGGTGCATTGTACGGGCCTTACACTGTAGCTCAACAGGAATGGTACAGGCTATTTACTGCCATGTTTTTACACGGGGGTATGGCGCATCTGCTGATGAATATGGTTTCGCTTTACATCGTTGGCAGAGCCGCACAGATCTATTTTGATGGGCGTGCTTATCTTGTTATCTATCTGTTTTCCGGACTCATTGGCGGGCTAGCCTCACTGTATATGCATCCCCAAAGTGTAGGGGTAGGGGCTTCTGGCGCTATTTTTGGTGTTTTTGGTGCATTGGCAGGATTTTTTCTCGCCCATAGAGACAAGATAGCTTCACAGAGCAAAGCGTTTATGAAAGATTTTGCGATTATTATAGGGCTGAACCTTGTGATAGGGCTATCGATTCCTGCGGTAGATGTGAGTGCACACATAGCAGGACTGCTGATAGGCATCGTGGGTGGATTTACGCTCTCAATGAAGCCTGGATGGGTGTGGATGTATGCTGCAGCGATGGCAGGCTTGATGGTTTGGATAGGCAGAATTCTTCTGGATGAGTATGTCACGACACTTTTTTAGTGCACTCGGTCTTGTTTTTTTACTCTGTGGATGCAGTGTGACCGCACCTGCTGTTACCCAAACAAAAACAGAGCGACTCACTGTACTTTTGAGCTCCTTGGATCCTTCCATACCTAAGCAGGAAGCCAACAGACTCGCAGTAGATATCTTGCAAGAGACCAAGAGACTTACGCAAGCGTTTGAACTGACTTCCCCTCCTTTGTTCCATAACTTTTTGGTCAACGCCGGATTGCGTAAAAAGGGCTTGTGTTATCAGTGGAGTGATGCTTTGTATGGGTATCTCTCAAAAAGGGATTATCCTTCGTTTTCTTTCCATCTTTATGGAGCAAATATAGGGGAATATTTTACCGAACATAACACTTTGGTTGTGACAAAAAAAGGTGAAGCACAAAAGGAAGGCATCGTGATAGACCCATGGAGAAACTCGGGAGAACTCTATTTTTCCACAATAAAAGAAGATACGACTTACCGCTGGATACATCGTCCAGAGCGGGGATGTGACTAGGCTTATTCTGCCTTGGGTTCTTCCTCGACTCCTGCTTCACGCAACTCTGCTGCTTCGGCTGCTTGTGCCTCCTGTTCTGCCTGAGTGAGTTCATTTTGGGGACTTTGGGCTGTGGCATTGGTATCTTCTTGCGCAAGTGAGTTAGTTTGAAAAAGCAGAAAAAAACAAAAGATGAAAGCATGAAAAAGTTTTGACATGAAAATCCTTTTACAAAAAATATATCTATAGTTTACATAAAAATTTCTATAAAGGCAAATAAATTTTATCGATGAGTTCATGGTACTCATCATTCAGATTGGAATCTATGGTGATACCGCCCCCACTTTTGTAAACAAGTGCCCCGTTTTCTTTCTCAATAAACCGTATCATCACCCCGGAGCGCAATGCATCGCCATCAAATACACCAAACACCCCGGTGTAAAACCCTCTATCGTAGTTTTCAATACGGTTGATGATACCCAATGTACTTCTTTTGGGTGTGCCAGAGATGGATCCTGCAGGCAGAAGATTTTCCAAAATATCGCCGAGGTTCTCTTTCCAGCTTGGGGGTAGTGTGGCTGTGATTTTAGAGCTTACCTGCAAGAGTTCTTTGTTGCCGGCTTGTATTTTTTCCACATACCGAAAGTGCTCAACATTGACGTTTGATGCTACGATTCCTAAATCATTGCGCATCAAATCGACGATCATCACATGCTCTGCCATCTCTTTTTCATTGTTTAAGATCTTCTCTTTTGCCTCAGGAATGTTTGCATCAATTGTCCCTTTCATCGGGTAAGTAGCCAGTGTGTTGTGGGTGATTTCTATAAAAGGTTCAGGAGAAAAACAGATAAATTCATCTTTAAAATAGAGTTTAAATTTTGCTTTTGCAAAGATAAACATCTCTTTTAGATTCAAAGAGCTTTGGATGGGTGTTTTGAATGTGAGATTGAGCAGATAGGTATTGCCTGAACGCATCTCTTCCAACACGTTTTCTAGAGCTTGCTGATAGGTGCTAAAATCAATGGGAGATTTTGAAAAGGTAAATGTTTGGCTGCAATGCTCTGCTGTGTAGTTACGCCAATCGTTTAGTTTGTAAAAGATATCTTCATCCAGTGCATCGAGTTTTTGTATGAAAAGTTTCTTTTTGTCATAGGAGATCACAAAGAGGAAGGGTATTTGTTTTTGTGCTAGCGTATTGATTTGTTTAAAACCGTCTTTATTGGTGAACCACAAGAAAAAGTCGCCTCCTAATCAGTATTGCACGCAAAACGATATTAAGAATCTAAAAGCAAAAGTTTTAAAATCGCCATACGCATATACACACCGTTTTGTACCTGGGTTAACACTTTACAGCGTGTATCTTCTAGCATATCATCGGAGATATCGATATTTCTCATCACTGGACCGGGGTGAAGCACTATAATATCTCTTTCTCCAACGCGTTCATGGTCGATGCAGTAGTGCTTGGCATAGGTGGCATAGTCATCAAAGATAGGGGTAGTGTGTCGTTCCAGTTGCGCTCTTAGAGACATGATGACATCTACTTTGTCTATGACATCTTCAATATGTTCGTACTGGGGTAAATTGCTTTGGGGCATAAAAGGTTTGGGCGCAACCAAAAGGATATGCATCCCCATGCGCCCCAGTAAACGCATAGCAGAACTTGCCACACGTGAACTGACGATATCCCCTACAATAGCGATGGTCTTGCCCTCAATATTCCCATTAAAATGTTCCATCAGCGTAAAAAGATCGAGTAGTGCCTGAGTAGGATGTGCGTAGTTACCTGCACCGGCATTGATCACAGGAGTCATCTGCATATCGGCTAAAATGCGTGGCGCACTGTTCTCGGAATGCCGTATGATTACACCATCGGGCTGCATGGCACACAGATTGGCAAAGGTATCTTCCAGGGATTCACCTTTGTTTGTTGAGCTTTTGCTGGGATCAAGATGTACCACTGAAGCCCCCAATCTCTTTGCTGCCACTTCAAAAGAAGAGCGTGTGCGGGTAGAGGCTTCAAAAAAAAGTGTCATGAGCAGTTTGTCTCTTAAAATGCGTGCAGAACCGTGATTTTTAAAGGTTTTGGCATCATGAAGCAGTTGTGTGATTTGGGCATCGCTAAGCTCTAGCGTATCGACAAGATGTTGCATAGATAGGTATCCTTTGGTGCACGTACGTGGTTATACTTTTAAGATATTATAGCCCATAGGTGCTAATAAATCTTTGTAGCCCTTCATCCACACACCACCAATCTGGAAATCGTTCATCATAAAAAGGCTGGGTGACTTCTCCAAACTGTTCTTTCTCCTCAAAAAGATTGACACACCAGTCAAAGGGCATATTGCGCGCATACAGTGCTTCCATAGAGAGTAGTGTATCATTGATGCAGCCTAGACGGCTGGGTGTGACCAATAGCACGTTTGTTTGGAGTTTTTGAACCAAATCGATCATCAAAAAGTCTTTGGTAATGGGGACCATCAGCCCACCTGCGCCTTCAACCAAAAGAATATCACAGACTTTTTGCAGGCTGTTGTATTTGTCGATGATGTGTTGTATATCAATAGTATGTTTTATATCAGCACAAAACGGTGCAGCCGGTAAGGTAAAGGTATAAGCTGTAATGTCCTCTGTACTGAAGTCTTTAAACTGCGGATTGACTTTTTTGCACGCATCTAAAAGGGCTGTGGCATCCTGTGCAATTGTTTCTACTCCGGTTTCGATAGGTTTGTAAACACCGACCTTTAAGCCTCTGTCTGAGAAGGATTTGATGAGTTGCAAAGTGGTATGGGTTTTACCTACGTTTGTGCCTGTGGCGGTGATGAAAAGTGATTGCACTTGCATTTCTCCATTTTTTTTGTATAATAGGCATAGATTTAACAAGAGGATTTTAACATACTATGCCAAAGATAGAACATGAGCTGGAATTCGATTTACGCCTAGAAGAGCCAAAGATGTATAGGGTGCTGCTGCATAATGATGATTATACCAGTATGGATTTTGTGGTGGAGATACTGACCAGTATCTTTCATAAGAGTTATACGCAGGCAGAACAGATCATGCTGCATATACATGAAACAGGCAAAGCAATATGCGGGGTGTACACCTTTGAAATAGCCCAAACCAAAACACAGCAAGTCAGACAACGGGCTAAACAAAATGAGTTTCCTCTGCTGGCAACCCTTGAAGAAGATCAATAAATTTTAGAAACATAAGAGCTAAAGGATTATAAATGATAAGTATGGCGTTAAATGATGTATTTAAACAAGCTGTAAGTTATGCAAAAGAGAACAGACATGAGTACTTAACCGTGGAGCATGTATTTTTGGCAATCGTAAGAAGCGGGGCAGGTAAAGATATATTTTCTATTCTCAATGCCAATCTGCCTGCGCTTGAAGCGGGGATTGTTGAGCATATCACCAAAACCATTCCTGCCTTGCAGGAAGCAGTCGAACCTTTTGAGACGGTTGCACTTTCACGTGCTATCAATGACATGATGACACAGATACACTCTTCAGGTAGAACCGAAGCGAGCATTGGTGATATGATTGCAGCTATATTTATGCAGGAACATTCATATGCGGTGTACCTGATGAAAAAAGAAGGCATTGCCAGAGTGGATGTACTGGAAGTCATCTCTCACCGTTACGACAAAGTAGCTGGCAAAACCGAAGAGAAAAAAGAAGAAACTTTGCTGTCTCAGTTCACGGTAGAACTTGTCACACTTGCTAAAACGGGCAAGATAGACCCTGTAGTTGGACGCAGTGAGGAGATAGAACGGGTGATGCAGACGCTTTGCCGCCGTAAAAAGAACAATCCGCTGCTTGTGGGTGAACCCGGGGTAGGTAAAACAGCTATCGCTGAAGGTTTGGCGCTCAAAATCTCCGAAGGGGACGTGCCTGAGATCTTCAAACATTCAAAGATATTTGCCCTAGATATGGGTGCATTGGTGGCAGGAACCAAATACAGAGGAGACTTTGAGAAGCGTCTTAAAGGCATCATCAAAGAGCTTAGTGAGCAAAAAAATGCTATTGTGTTTATCGATGAGATCCACACCATGGTCGGTGCAGGTGCAACTAGTGGCGGAAGTATGGATGCTTCCAATCTTCTTAAGCCTGCGCTTGCTCGTGGTGAGCTCAAATGTATCGGTGCAACGACGTATGCAGAGTTTAGAAACTTCTTTGATAAAGACAAAGCGCTTAGCCGTCGTTTTGCCAAAGTAGATGTCGAAGAGCCGAGCGTGGAAGATACGTTCATCATTCTTAAAGGGATCAAACACAAGTATGAAGCCTACCATAAGATCAACTTTACAGATGAGGCGATTCAGAGTGCTATTGATTTGTCTGTCAAATACTTGCATGACAGATTTTTGCCCGATAAAGCGATGGATATCATCGATGAGGTGGGTGCACATTTTATGCTCAAAGGGCAGGATGGTGTAACGGTTCAACCCAAAGACATCGAAGAGAGTGTGGCTAAAATCATGAAACTGCCTTCAACAGTGATAGGCACGGACGATACCAAAAAACTTAAATCCCTTGAAAAAGATCTTGCAGCCCACATTGTGGGGCAGGATGAAGCCATTAAAGCTTTGGCAACAGCCATCAAACGTTCGTATGCAGGGCTGAACGCAGCCAATAGACCGATAGGAAGTTTTTTGTTCGTAGGGCCTACGGGTGTGGGTAAAACAGCACTCGCAACACAGCTTGCCAAAACGATGCATGTGCATTTTGAAAGACTGGATATGTCTGAATACATGGAGCCACACACGATCAGCCGCCTAGTCGGTGCACCTCCGGGGTACGTAGGATATGAGCAGGGTGGACTCTTGACTGAGATGATCAAAAAACATCCCCATACGGTACTGCTTTTGGATGAGATAGAAAAAGCGCATCCTGATATCATGAATATTTTGCTTCAGGTAATGGATGGTGCAAAACTGACCGACAATAACGGCGCAGTTTCTGATTTTAAAAATGTCATACTCATTATGACTTCAAATATTGGCACTAAAGAAGCCAATGTGATGGGCTTCCAAAAAGACACTTCGAGCAAAACAGACAAAGCTTTAGCGGCCTTCTTCTCTCCGGAGTTTAGAAACCGTCTGAGTGCCACCATCACATTTAACACGCTTTCTTTGGAAGTGTTGACCGCGATTGTCGATACGGAGATAGATAAGCTCAATGTTTTGCTCAAACCAAAAGAAGTCAGTGTCAAATTGAATAAAAAAGCCAAAGAGTATCTCGCACAAGAAGGGTATGATGAGAAATATGGTGCAAGACATATTGCCCGTGTGATTGATGCCAAAGTGAAAGAATCACTCACGGATGAGATACTCTTTGGTGCATTGCAAAAAGGCGGTTCTGTTAAAGTAGGACTTAAAGAGGGCAATTTAGACTTTATCTTTGAAGGCAACATGCACTAAATATGGCGTCTATGTTTGATGAAGAGGAGTTTTTTGTTCAACCTTTAAACAAATATACGCCCGATTTTCCCAATCCCCGTTTTGCACCAGATGAAGGTTTGGTGGCGTATGGTGGAGATTTGAGTAGTGCAAGGCTTTTGAGTGCCTATGAAAAAGGAATATTTCCTTGGTACAGCCATGATGAGCCTATCTTGTGGTGGTCACCTAATCCCAGACTGCTTCTATTCCCACATAAGTTTAAACTGCGAAAATCATTTAGACGCGTGCTGCGTTCGGGGAAATTTACTGTGAGCTTTGATACCGCTTTTAAAGAGGTCATAGGACTTTGTGCCACAGTACCCAGAAAAGCCCAAGGGGGCACGTGGATAACCTTCGAGATAGAAGAAGCGTATAGTCGTCTGCATGAAGAAGGATTTGCCCACAGTGTCGAAGTGTATCACGAAGGGAAGCTTGTAGGTGGACTCTACGGTGTTTCTTTGGGCAAAGCTTTTTTTGGGGAGTCGATGTTTTCACTCGTCCCAGATGCATCTAAAGTGGCTTTTTTGGCACTAAGTGATGTTTTAGGCAGTAGAGGCTATGATTTTATAGATTGTCAGATGAAGACAGATCACATGATGGGTCTAGGGGCCGAACTCGTTCAGAGAGATACCTTTCTTGATCTACTAGAAGAGACGGTTAAAAAACCTACAGAGTGTGGTTCATGGCAGCATTTTACTTGGAAATATAAGGACTGAAGATGGTAAACAGGGAGATTGCATTCTCGTTATGGTTGGATTTTGTAGAAAGAGATTTTCTCAAAAATAATTTTTCAGAACTCATCGAAAAAGGCATCATCAACGGGGCTACAAGCAACCCGTCTATTTTTGCCTCTGCGATTACGAGTTCTCCTGCTTACAAAGAGCAGTTGGCGCTGCTTGATGGCAAAAGTACGAAAGAAAAATATGAAGCACTCGCCATTGAAGATATACGTACTGCAGCACAGGCATTAAGACCTTTATATGATGAAGGAAATGACGGCTATATTTCGATAGAAGTGGATCCTTTTCTTGCAAATGACACCGAAGGTACCATCGCAGAGGGCAAAAGACTTTTTACTGCCATAGGTGAGCCCAATGTGATGGTCAAAGTGCCTGCTACAGAAGCAGGATATGCAGCCATGACAGAGTTGCTGTGCACCGGCATCTCTGTCAATGCCACACTAATTTTTTCCCCAAAACAGGCACAAAAATGTCTTAAAGCGATGAAAAAAGGTTTGGATTGTTTTGAAAAAGACGGCGGACTCAGAGCAGAGGCGGTTATCTCTGTTTTTGTGAGCCGTTTTGACAGGATGCTTGATGCTGATTTGGAAAAAGAGGCGATTCCCGTTTCTAAAACCGGCATCTATAATGCGGCAAAAATCTATAATCTGATTGAGGCAAACCGTACACCGAGCATCCGTACGCTCTTTGCAAGTACAGGCGTCAAAGGTGATGCCTTGAGACCAGATTATTATATGAGAGAACTTTTGGCACCTCATTCGGTGAATACTGCACCTCTTGAAACCATTAAAGCATTTATAGGCAAAAAAGCGCCACAGCCCGCATTCCCTTTAGAAGAGAGTGATATCAAAGGGTACTTTACCAAATTGGCCGATAATGGTTTTGATATGAACAAAGTGTACCGTCAACTCTTGAAAGAAGGGCTTGAAGCCTTTGAAAAAGCATTTCAAGAGATGCTTGAGAGTTTAAAATAACATCAGTGCCAAAGGGAATATCATGGAAGAAAAACTAAAGCTCTATCTGAAAACGATGATTGCAAATAGCGGAAGTGACTTGCATCTCAAGTCAGGTTCTCAGGCTAGAGTACGTGTACATGGTGTTCTTAAGGTGATGGGGCAAGATATCTTGACTGCGGAGATGATGGATAAACTGGCTCAGGAGATAACGACAGGGGAGCAGTATCAAAAACTGCAAAAAGACCGAAATCTTGACTTTTCCTATATCTTGGGAAATGAAAACCGTTTTCGTGTGAACTTTTTTTTCCAAATGGATGGACTAAGCGCCGTATTTCGTATCATTCCCGTGAAGATACCTGCTTTAGAAGAGTTAAATCTACCGGCAGTCATTTCAACTTTTGCAGGGATACAAAGAGGATTGGTATTAGTCACAGGCGTGACAGGTTCAGGGAAATCAACCACACTGGCAGCCTTAATCAATAAAATTAACCAAGAACAGAAGAAACACATTATCACCGTGGAAGACCCTATTGAGTTTGTCCATCAGGACAAAGGATGCCTTATCAATCAAAGGGGTATCGGACAAGATGCACACTCCTTTTCTGATGCGCTCAGGGCTGCACTAAGGGAAGACCCCGATATCATACTGGTAGGGGAAATGAGGGATTTGGAGACGATTGATATCGCGCTGCATGCTGCCAATACGGGACACTTGGTTTTTTCCACACTGCATACTCTTGATGCCAAAGAAACCATTGACAGAATCGTTGGTATGTTTGGCAATGAAGAGCAGAACCGTATCCGTATGTCTTTGGCATCCGTACTTGAAGGGGTTATTTCCCAAAGGCTCATTCCTACCAAAAAAGGGGGCAGGGTTGCAGGGATTGAGGTACTCAAAAAAACAGCAAGAATTGAGAAACTGATTGCAGAAAATAGAGATGCAGAAATCCCTGATGCGCTTTTTGAAGGTAAAGAGATTTACGGCACACAAACCTTTGATCAGGCACTGCTGGATATCTTGCGCAGAGGTGAGATCACGGAAGAGGTAGCACTCGAATATGCGACCAACCCATCTGACATGAAACTCAAAATGCAAGGGGTCGGAAAAGGTGCGATCGTAGATCCCCATGCAGGAGAGAAGGAAGCAGAAGTGTTTGGGTTCAAGGATGATGAAGCATAATTTAAACCTAACACGCTATAATTCGCCTCTATTTTACTCAAAATGTTATTTTTAGTAAAAAAATACAATGTACAAAGGACATAGATATGTTAGAAGGTATCGTTAGAGAGAGTATCGGTAAGCAAAATGCAAAAAAGCTTAAAAGAGATGGTTATCTAATCGCAAACATTTATGCAAATGGTGTTGAAAACATCCATGCTGCATTTAAACGTGGTGAATTTATAAGAACAGTAAGAAATAAAACGACGTTCGCATTCCCCGTTAAAGTTGGCGATAAAGAGATCAATGTATTTATCCAAGAGTATCAACTACACCCAGTAAATGGTGATGCGACACACGTAGATTTGAGAGTTGCTATACCTGGACAGGTTACTGATTTTCTAGTACCGGTTGTAACACATGGAACGCCGGTTGGTCTTAAAAACAAAGGTGTACTCGTGATGTCTAAAAGAAGACTAAGAGTAAGAGGTGCGATTGAGAATATTCCTGCAAACTTTGATTTGAATGTTGAGCCACTTAACAGAGATGACAATATCTTGGTAAGAGATGTTGAAGCACCTGCAAATTGTAGAATGATGGACAGACCAGATGTTGCTATCTGTGGTGTAATCAAAGCTAAATAATCTACCATGACACTTTTCGTCGGTCTAGGTAATCCGGGATCACAATACGAAAATACACGTCATAATATAGGCTTCAAAGTCATCGACAAACTGGTCGGTGAGGCTGGTGCCAGAGACATTTCCAAAACTTCTTTTCAGGGCAAACTGTATCGTACTGCCGACACCCTTTTTTTAAAACCCTTAACGTATATGAATCTTTCAGGTATCTCCGTACAAGCTGTAAAGCAGTTTTTTAAAGTCGAGTTGGAAGAGAATATTGTGATTCACGATGATATTGATCTGCCTTTTGGAGCGCTGCGTTTTAAAAGAGGCGGGGGACATGGTGGACATAATGGACTCAAATCTATTGATGCACATATCTCACCTGAGTATGTTCGTGTCAGGATAGGTGTGGGAAAACCCCTGCATAGAAGTCAAGTTGCCGATTATGTATTACATGACTTTAGTGCATCTGAAATGTCACTCCTTTCAAGGCTGATTGACCATGTCTCACAGGCATGTCGTGCTTTGATTGGGGAAGAACTTAATGAAGTCCAAACAAAATACAGTCTAAAGTCCATAGAAGATTTAAATCCATGAGTCTTTTTGGTCTGCCATTGTATTTTAGCTATCTGGCAAAACTCTATAGCAAAAATCTTTTAGCGGTTTTGTTTGGACTCTCTTTTGCATTTGCTGCGATTGATTATTTTCAGCATGTACAGCAACTCAAAGTAGCTTCAAGTTATAAAATACTCTATATTTTTTATACATGGGAAGCTGCTTTGGGACTGCTTTACCCTTTGGCTATTATTTTTGCACTGATTATGACAAAACTTTCATTGGTGAAGAACAATACCATGACAGCCCTGCATGCATTTGGCTATGATAAAAAAAGACTTTTTTTACCCTTGTTTTGTGTTGCTTTGGTGACGTATACCGTTTTTTTGGTACTCAACAGTACAGAATTCTCCTATGCCAAAGACAAAGCATCTTTTATCGCAGACAACCAGATAGGGGCCAATGATGTGGAAGATCTTTTTTTTAAATACAACGATACCTTTGTTTATATTGCCAAACTTGATCCTGTGGCAAAAAAGATAAAAGATATTACTATTTTTAAAGTGGAAGGCTATCAGGTACTCTATACGATTAGCGCACCCCTTGCAAGTTTTGAAGCGGAAAAATGGATAGCACATGATGCGACATTAAAAACACATATCTATCAAAATGGCAGTTTGAGCCGCTATGTTGTTGAACATAAAGAGCGTATTGAAACCCTCGATGGCTATAAACCCAAAATCATTGAGTCACTTTACGCAGGGAAGTCTTTAACGACTGTAGATGCTTATCAGGCATGGAAACTGCTGGGCAAGCAAAATCTCAACTCAGATAAAATAAGAGCGGCT
>JAABRH010000051.1 GCA_011391015.1 Sulfurovum sp. | reverse complement strand
CTTCAACTGAAAAACTCTCACTCTATGTGCATCTTCCGTTTTGCAGAAGTGCCTGTTATTTTTGCGGGTGTAATGTTATCTTTAACTCCAAAGAGGAAAAACTCTCTACCTACATCACCTATCTCAAAAAAGAGATAGACCTTTTGGCAACCTACGTCGATACCTCACGTGAAGTGATACAATTTCATTTTGGCGGAGGCACCCCGACCTACTACAAAGCCTTTGAACTCGACGAGATTGTCACTTACATCAAATCAAAATTTCCAAACTGGAGCAAGGATGCTGAAATCTCCTGCGAGATAGACCCGCGCTATTTCAACGAAGATCAGATGAAGGTTTTTGCCAAACACGGATTTAACCGTATCTCTTTTGGTGTACAAGACTTGGATGAAGCAGTTCAAAAAGAGATCCACCGTGTCCAGCCTTTGGAGTTGACACAACACGCTGTAAACTTAGCAAGAAAATACGGTATCCGCTCCATCAACACTGACTTTATCTATGGATTGCCGTTTCAGACCCTAGAAACATTTAAACAAACTCTTGAACTCTCTACTCAGCTTAACCCCGACAGAGTAGCGGTTTTTAACTATGCACATGTACCGTGGCTGATGAAAACACAGCGCAAATTTGATGAGACTACCCTGCCAACACCAGAAGTAAAATTGGAGATATTTCAGTACACTATTGACTTTTTTGAAAGCAAGGGATATAAAATGGTAGGGATGGATCATTTTGCCAAACCCCAAGATGAGCTTTTTGCTGCGATTGAAAAAGGCGAACTGCACCGTAATTTTCAGGGCTATACGACCAAAGGCGGTGCAAACCTCGTAGGCATTGGGCTCACAAGTATCGGTGAAGGTGCACGGTATTATGCACAAAATACTAAAGACATGAAAGTGTATGAAGCAGCACTCGATGGAGGCAGACTTCCTTTTGAACGTGGTGTCAATCTGAGTGAAGATGACTTTATACGAAAAGCAGTCATTATGGAACTTATGGCAAACTTCTCTATAGATATGCTTCGTATCAATACAGATTATGGCATAGACTTTAAGAGCTATTTTGCAGACGCCCTCTTGGAATTAGAAGAGTTTGTAGAGGCAAAACTGGTCACTATTTCAGACGATAAAATCACGGTAAGTGCCACAGGAACACTGCTAATACGCAATATAGCGATGCCCTTTGATGCCTACATGCACCAGTATGGTGAAAGCAAAAAGAGTTTTTCAAAAACAGTATAAAAGCTAAGAGGAAATATGAGCAAACCAATAGAAGAAATTTTTAATTTTAGTGCCACGAGCGATGACTGTATCAAGTGCGGAAAGTGCATCCCTGTGTGTACCATACACCAAGTTAACCCAGATGAGACGACTTCTCCTCGCGGCTTTATAGAACTTTTGGGTGCCTATCAGCAGGGTCATCTGGAGTTGGACAAAAATGCAAAAGATATTTTTGAGTCTTGTTTTTTATGTACCAACTGTGTCGATGTCTGTCCCAACTCTCTAGCCACCGATATGGTCATCGAAGAGGTGCGTGCAGACATCGCAGACAAATTTGGTATCGCATGGTTTAAGCGCGGATTTTTCTTTTTGCTTCGACATCGTTTTATCATGGACCTGGTGATGAAGATGGGCTTTATGTTTAAAACCTGTGCTTTATCTCAAGATGACAAAGGCAGAGGACTTCGGGCTCGATTTTCTTTACCACTCATTAAAAAAGGGCGACTCTTGCCTTCGATGGCAAAAACCAGCTTTTTGAACTCTTATCCAGAAGAGATTCCTGCTCCTGTTCGCGAAGAAAAAAATAAGCGTGTGGCTCTGTTTATAGGGTGCTTGGCAAACTACAACTATACCGGTATCGGCGATAGTTTGGTGGAGATACTCAAAGAGCTGAACATCGACATTTTTATCCCAAAAAAACAGCTGTGCTGTGGTGCACCTGCCTATTTTACAGGTGATGTGAACTCAGTGGAGTATATGACGAAAAAAAATATCGCCTATTTTGAAAGTTTCATGGATGAATGTGATGCGATGCTGATCCCCGAAGCGACCTGTTCAGCGATGATCAAACACGACTGGGAAGTCTTCTTTAAAAACCACGCCATGCCAGAGTGGGAAGCGCGCGCAAAAAAAGTGGCGCAAAAGATTCATATGGCTACAGCATGGTTGGATGACAATACAGAATTACAGCAAATACTCAAAGAACGGGGCAAAAAGTTTGATGAAACCGTCACCTATCATGACCCTTGCCATGCGAGAAAAGTACAGGGTATTTACCAGCAGCCTCGTAATCTACTTGCACCAAATTACCCGATGACAGAAATGTCTGACCCTAACCGCTGTTGTGGTTTTGGGGGTGTGACCATGCAAACAGAAAAGTTTCATTTTGCACAGGCTGCAGGAAAACCCAAAGCAGCCATGATCAAAGAAACAAAGGCACACTATGTCAGTGCGGAGTGTTCTGCCTGCAGTATGCAGCTTAGCGAAGCGCTCAATGATGCAAAAGTAGAGACAATCTTTAAAAATCCGCTCGAACTCATCGCGGCGTCACTCAAAGAGTAGTTCAGGCGCGTGGGTTTTTTGTGTGTATCACAAAAATATTGTTTCCTTCTGCATACCTGTATTCAAGCTTCCATCCGAGTTTCTCCACAATGCTGTGCACAATATAAAGCCCTAATCCAAATCCGGAACTTCTTTTTTCTTCTTGGGAAAAGGGTTCAATATAGTAGCTAAAAGGGTGCTGTAATGCTTCACCCTGAGAAATCACTTCTAAGCTTCCCTCTGGTGTGGATTTGAGAGTGACTTCTTTATTTTTACTGTACTTAATGCCGTTATCAAGTAGATTTTTAATCGCCAAAGAGAGCAGTTTGACATCGGTCGTCAAAGCGATATTTTCCACATCAATAATCACATGGCCTTTGATGGTCATCAAAAGTTCCTGACTGCGTCGTATCACTTCATCGAGCATTGTATATTCAAAGTTGGGCTCAAAACTTTGGGTGGTGACCCGCTCTACCTCTGCAAGTTCTGAGATAAGTTCATTCATACGCTCAAATGCGCGGATGAGAACCTCTTTTGTCGATTCATCATCCAACATCTCCACAATAATACGCCCCTTTGTAATGGGTGTTTTGAGCTCATGCATCAGGTTTCGCATAAAGAGGTTTTTTGAAGCACTCAGTGTATTGATATACCGTATCGCGTCATCAAAACTTTTTGCAATTTTGCCTATCTCATCATCATAAAGGTAGGTAATGCGTGTTTGTGTATCGCCTTGGGCAAACCGTTGTATCTGTTTGTGCAATGTTTTTAGAGGCTCAAGTTTTTTCAATACAGCCAAATAGACCAAAAGAAGCAGTGCAATCAGAAAAATACCCAAAGTAACGGCTATTTCAAAAAAATAATTCTCAGGTCTGTCATCTTGTAAGAGCAGATTATGTTCCATACGCTGCACATAGATATAGTGGGTACCGCGTATATTGAACACCCTTACTCTACCTACAGATGAGCCTCCGGTAAAGACTGTTGTACCCTGCATCTCAATCTCTTTTTTGATCTCTTGCGCTTTTGCGTCTGTCACTTCTTTGACAAGCAAATCTTCATACAACTGTGCCAAATCTTCTTTTTGGGGGTTAAGTTCAAGTTTAGACAAAAAGGTGAGAGAGACAAGTTGATAATGTTTATACTCTTCTATCTTATGTCTGTCCTTATCCCAAGAAAGAAAGAGTAAAAACGTAGCAATGAGAATCAACAGCGCCACAGAAAAGAGGATATGGATAAACGTGGTTACAGGCAGATTTCTCATACGCGGTCTGTCAAAAGGTATCCTACCCCACGAATAGGTTTAATGTAAACATTATCCGCATCAATTTTCGCAATCTTTTGTCGTATACGCGAGATAATGACATCGATATTTTTGATAGATGAGTCATCATCGATGTGTTCACTCTCATACAAAAGCTGTTCGCGAGACACTGATCCGTTTTTATGCTGCAAAAGCATACCAAGGACATCAAATTCTGCGGCAGTGAGTTCCAAAGATTTACCTTTAAACCGAATCTCTCTGGCATTGGTATCGAGTACAAAAAGCTCTTCTTTTTCAGGTACTTTATCTTCTGCACCATAAGTACGTCTCAAAATTGTTTTAATACGTGTCACCAGTTCTCTTGGATCATAAGGCTTTGGCATATAGTCATCTGCACCGCGCTCCATACCGATGACCTTATCGGTGATGTCATCTCTGGCTGAAGAGATGATGATTGGGATATTGGTAATATCACGTATTTTAGGTATCACTTCCAAGCCGTCCATACCTGGCAAAGTCAAATCCAAAATGATCAAGTCGAATTTATGCTGCGTGAGCAATGAAAGCCCTATATAAGGGTCTTCGGCTCCAATGACTTGCATATCAAATTTTGTCAGATAGTTTGTCAAGATGAGTGCCAGTTCCGGATCATCTTCTATTATAAGTATTTTTGTGATGACATCTTCCTTCTGTATATTAGGTGATAATTAGGTTCATTTATTTTGTTCTTTATCATTATAATCTATATATACTTTAGTAATTGCTATCAAAAAAGAGGTGATGGCAGGACCCAAAATCATCCCCCAAAAACCATAGGTACTCATCCCGGCCAAAATAGAGAAAAATATCACAATTTCATTGATCTCTATGGTACTTTTAAGCAAATTTTCTTTAATGATTTTGATAATAATAGGCTTGATGAAGGTATCGGCAAAAACCGAAATAACAACCAATGAATATCCGCCGATAAACAGGGCACTCTGCGCATCCATCTTGCCCCACACATACAAAGACAGTGGCAGCCAAACCAGCATACCACCCACAATGGGTATCAAAGAAGCAAACCCGTAAATAATGCCAAAGAACACTCCGTTAAAACCGAAATAACCTACCATCACACCAAAGAGCAATCCTTCAAAAATAGCCGTAACAATGATGGAGTAAAAAACAACTTCCATCGTAGATGAGACTTCATGAATCATCTTGGCACTCTTCATCTTGCTTACGGGCATCAGTGCACGTATCAAATCAAAAAAACGTTCTCCATAAAAATTGATAATAAAATAAAAAACCACCACAAGGAACATATTTTTAACAAATCCCAAACCTGCGCTTCCCGCAGTCGTGACATAAGAGGTTGAATTTTGGATATAATCTGCAATCTTTTCTTCGTTGAGACTTGTCTGGCTCCACTCTTTGAGGTAGGGGATTTTTTGGGCAAAATCTTCCACGACAGAAGTCACCTGTGAGATGATGCCGATGTCAAGTTTGGAGATATACCCTACCCCTGTAGTCGCCATATAGACCAAAGGGGCAAAAAGAATGATGATTAAAAGCAAAGACGTAATCAAAGCACTGATTTTTCTTGAATGAAAATACTTGATCAATTTTTTGGTGAAGTTGTACGTTGCCATTGTAAGCAAGATGGCTACGACAATAGAGAGTAAAAAAGGCTTATAGATACTGTATGCCCCCACTAAAGAGAGCACAAAAAGTACGGTGATCATCGCACGCTTATTATCCATCAAACAATCCGTCCTGGCTTCCTGCAAGCCTAAAATGCTCATAGCTTTTTTGGGTTGCGATGCGTCCTCTGGCTGTTCTTTCGATGTAGCCGTTGGCTATAAGATACGGCTCCAGGACATCTTCTATCGTGCCTTCATCCTCTGAGAGTGCCGCACCGATGGTGCTAAGACCCATGGGTTTGTTTTTGGCTGAGACAAGCAATTCCAAAAGCTGTATATCCTGCTCATCAAAGCCCAAATGATTGACCCCCAATTCATCTAAAGCATACTGGGCTCTTTGGAGGGTGACTTCAGTCTCACCCGCAACTTCGGAAAAATCTCTGACACGTTTGAGTAGCCTCAGTGCGATACGCGGTGTCCCTCTGCTTCGTCGTGCTATCTCGCTTGAAGCTTCAAATTGTGCGGGTTTTTCGAGTTTTTTAGACGCCTGTGTAACAATCTTTGCTAACTCTTCTGGCGTATAAAACTGCATACGAAAATGCATACCAAAACGCTCTCTAAGGGGATTGGAGAGCATCCCTGCTCTGGTGGTTGCTCCTATAAGGGTAAATCTTGGCAAGTCAATTTTGACCGTTTGTGCCGCAGGACCGCTTCCGATGATGATGTCCAAACGAAAATCTTCCATGGCAGGATAGAGTATCTCTTCGACTGCAGGGGACATACGATGAATCTCGTCGATAAACAGGATATCACCCTCTTCGATGTTCGTAAGCAATGCTGCAAGATCTCCTGCTTTTTCTATCATCGGGGCAGCGGTAGTCTTAATGTTCGCTCCCATTTCATTGGAGATGATATTTGCGATGGTCGTTTTTCCCAAGCCCGGAGGACCGAAAAAGAGGATGTGATCAAGTGCCTCGTTTCTTTTTCTGCTTGCTTCTATGAAGACTTTGAGGTTCTTTTTAATCTTCTCTTGCCCGATATACTCATCCCAAGAGCTCGGTCGAAGCGTGACTTCGTAGGAAATCTCTTCACTAAAGCGTTCTATTTCTACCATACGTTCCATCAGTAGGTATAGTCCTCGCTGGGAAATGCTCTGGATTTGACTTCATCCCTGTAGGCTTGCAGCCCTTTTCGAATCTGCTTCGCACCATCAAAATACTCTTTGACAAATTTGGGCTTAAATGCTTCAAAAAAGCCGAACATGTCGCTCCATACCAGTACTTGTCCATCCGTAGTGTTACCCGAACCTATGCCTATAGTGGGTACAGAGACGGCATTGGTAATGGCTTTGGCTGCTTCTTCTTTGACACCCTCTACCACGATGGCAAACACACCAGCTTTTTCCAACGCTTTTGCATCTTCGACCAAGATATCGATATCGGCCTGATCCTTGCCTCTTATTTTATAACCGCCTTCACTGCGTACAAACTGCGGCATCAGTCCTATGTGACCCAGTACTGCGATAGAGTTTTGCCTCAATGCTTCAACGATGTGCGCCCGCTCTTTCCCCCCTTCGAGCTTCACAGCCTGTGCATTGGTTTCTCTGTACACCCTTGTGGCATTTTCGACTGCAAGTTGCGGTGTCATATAGGTACCAAAAGGCATATCTACCACAATCAACGGCAGATTAGCTCCATTACACACTGCCTGAGTATGATAAATCATCTGATCCATGGTTGCAGAAAGCGTGTCTTCTTTACCCAAAAAACTCATATTGAGGCTGTCTCCGACCAGTATCATCTCTACTTCACCGTCAAACAGCTTGGCAAAAAGTGCATCATAGGCAGTCACCATGGTGATAGGTTCACGCCCTTTCATATTTGCGAGTGCGCTGAGAGTTATTTTCTTTTCTATTTTGGGGGTATGGATGCTCATTATCGTCCTACTATGCGTCATAATATATCGTTTCACTCATTTTATCTAAAAAATGTATAATAACAAAAAATAAATGACACATTGTCGCAAAAGAGTATCGTTTGAAAAATTTAGTTGCGTACATTACTACAGGGTTTCCTTCTTTGGAATTTACAGTTGATGCTGCTTTGGCTTTGGCTGAAGCAGGTGTCGATACACTTGAACTGGGTATGCCTTTTTCTGACCCTGTTGCAGATGGACCGGTTATCGAAAAAGCCAATCTCAAAGCACTGGAAAACGGCTTTAAACTCTCACATCTTTTTGAAGTCTCAGCACAGATAGCCCCGCACATCGACACGCTGTGGATGGGCTACTTTAACCCTTTCTACCACAGAGGTATGGACACTTTCATCACTGAAGCCAAAAAAGCCGGTGTGGGCGGCTTCATCATCCCGGACCTGCCTTTTGAAGAGGCTGCACCCTACAAACCAAGCATCGAAGCTGCAGGGCTTTGCCTTATCGATTTTATCGCACCGACCGACTCAGAAGCACGCATACAAACCATTGTTTCTGGGGCACAAAAGTTTATCTATCTGGTTGCCTATGCCGGTATCACGGGGGCTGGAAAAAGTGAAGAGCTGCAACCCATCATAGACAACATCAAAAAATACAGCGACACTCCCGTGTATGTAGGCTTTGGTGTCGATGAGCACACCGCAAAAGAAAAAGCAAAAGGGGCTGACGGAGTCATCGTCGGTTCGGCATTTGTCAAAATCTTGCTTGATGACCATCTCAGCGACAGACAAAAAATAAACAAAATTGCTGTTGTTGCCAAAGAAATAAAAGAGAAAATCAACACATAACTGATGGACATCCAAGCGATAGATCTTTATCTTCAAAAACTGCAACAGGGTGTCATCCTTCATAACACTGTACATGATGCCGATATGGCAGACTATCTTGAAGAGGTCAAACATCAAGATGTAGAGAAGTTTTTTACCTATCTTGACTCCCTTCCGCTTAAACTCAAAGCAGATACACTCATGGAGTTGCCTGTACCGTTTCAAGTAGATTTTATTTTAGCCCATGATGCTGACAATTTGGCACAAATCATCGAAGTGATGGAGAGTGACGATGGTGCAGATTTTGTCCAAGCGATACACAAAACAGATCCCAAAAAAGCAGAAGATCTTTTAAAACGTCTCAATAATCAAACACAAGAAACTATTGAAACGCTGATGCATTATCAAAGCAATGAAGCGGGTTCCGTGATGCAAACAGAGCTTTTTCAGGTCTCGAACCAAAAGCATGTCGCTGATGCCATTCTTGCCTTGAGGGTTCTGAAACAGAAAAATATCGGTTCAGTTCACAATCTTTTTGTCACCGATGAGACAGGAAAATTTATCAACACAATAGGACTTGATGACCTCCTCTTAGAAGAAAAAGAAGCTTTTTTGGATGAGATTATCAAAAAACTCCCCACACCCCATAGTGTCAGCGCCCATGATTCAATAGAAAAAGCGCTTCAAACCATAGAAAAATACGATATCGCTTCACTGGCAGTGGTTGATGTCAAAGGCACTCTTCTAGGGAGAATCACGCATGATGATACCCTTGATGTGATCCAAAAACGTGCAACACAACAGATGTACAACCTCAACAAAGTCAGTAAAAGCGAAGAACTGCATGAGAGTTTTGGCAAAACCACCCAAACAAGAACCCTTTGGCTAAGCATCAATCTGCTCAATGCCATCGTTGCTTCCTTAGTCATAGGTATTTTTGAGGAGACGCTCTCAGCTGTGATTGCCCTGGCGGTACTCATGCCGATTGTGGCAAACATGGCAGGTACTGCTTCGGTACAGACTATGACGGTTACGGTGCGTCAGATGGCTCTTGGACAGATCAGTTTTCATCGTTTAAAACCTGTTTTTGTCAAAGAGCTCACGATGGCTGTTATTAACGGCGTATGGTTTGGCATCATCAGTGCCCTTGTTGCCCAAATATGGTTTGAACAAACCCCTATTGCTGTCTCTATTGGTTTATCTATGTTCGTGAGTTTTCTCTTTGCAGGCATTCTTGGCACAAGCGTCCCTCTTCTGATCAAAAAATCTGGGTTTGATCCTGCTGTTGCAAGTTCGGTGATTGTTATCACCCTCATAGACATTATTGGTTTTTTTAGTTTTCTCTCTTTTGCTGAAATCATTGTGCTTTAAACATACAATCTGACATGAAAATGCGTTTGAGCACATACCAAGCAAAGCCATCGTCCTCAAAACTTCATTAAAGAAAGTGGGAGTATAATACTCCTAATTACAAAAAGGCTAATATCATTATGGAACACCTTATCTGGAATGTCAATCCCAATATCTTAGAGCTAGGCAGTCTACAGCTTCGTTGGTACGGAGTCTTGTTTGTAGGGTCTTTTTTCATCGGTCTTTTAATCCTCCAATGGATCTATAAACGCGAAGGCAAAGATCCTGCTTCACTGGATCAGTTACTTATCTATGTGATGGTCGGTGCGGTAGTCGGTTCACGTTTGATGCATTGTCTCTTTTATGAACCTGATTTTTATCTTTCCCATCCTTTAGAGATACTCAAAGTATGGAAAGGCGGGCTTGCAAGTCATGGCGGTTTGGCAGGTGTGCTTATTGCCTTGTATGTGTTTTCTAAACGTTACGATACACCCTATATGTGGCTGCTCTCCCGTATCGCCATCCCGGGTACGCTTACTGCAGCATGTGTCCGCTTTGGCAATCTTTTTAACTCTGAAATCCTCGGACTTCCCTCACAGCTTCCTTGGGCAATAGTCTTTGAGCGAGTAGACCTCATCCCCCGACACCCCGTACAGCTCTATGAAGCCCTAAGCTACCTGGTCATCTTGGCGATACTCTTAATCATTTACCGCAGGGTAAGTCCAACTTTTGCCACCAAAATCCTACCGGGTACTTTTTTGGTCTTGGTCTTCGTCGCACGGTTTTTGCTCGAGTACACCAAAACCAAACAAGAAGCGTACACGCTAGATATCCCTTTTAGCACTGGACAGCTTCTAAGCATCCCTTATATCCTCCTTGGCATCCTGTGGATGATATGGGCATTTAAAAGCAAACGCGAGGCGTAGCCATGACCCAACCGCTAAGGTACAGATATACACTCGGGATAGACATAGGCTCGACAACCGTCAAATATGTCGTATGTGACGAGAACTTTCACATTACAGCAAAAGCCTACACTGCGCACGATACAAAACAGGCACCTACCCTTCTGGGACTCCTTGAAGAACTCTCCCATACACACTCCGATGTCTACCACAAGATAGACAAAGTCTATATCACAGGTTCAGGTGCCTCACGCATCGCACCCACCATCAACGCACGTTTTGTACAGGAGGTCAATGCAGTGGTGCTTGCCGTTGAGCACCTGCATCCTGATGTACGTGCCGTCATCGAGCTTGGCGGGCAGGATGCCAAGATTATGCACTTTAAAGAAAGCGAAGACGGCAGAAAGTCGGTTCTAAGTTCCATGAATGACAAATGTGCCTCCGGTACAGGCGCTACCATAGAGAAATGCACCATGAAAGTCGGCATGGAGAGTGAAGAGATACAGAAGTTACGTTTTGAGACCGACAAACTGCATCATGTTGCCGCCAAATGTGGTGTCTTTGCAGAAACCGACATCGTAAACCTCGTCAAAACCTCCGTGCCCTCCAATGAAATCATGAACTCTCTTGCTGATGCCATCGTGATGCAAAACCTCACTGTGCTGACTCGTGGCAATACGCTTATGCCCAAAGTCTTGCTGCTTGGCGGCCCAAATACTTACCTGCCCTTTTTGCAGGAGTGTTGGCGTATGCGCATCACTGAGCTTTGGGACGAGCGAGGCATTGCGTACAACAAAGAGTCTATCGATGAACTCATCATCGTACCCCAAAATGCACAGTATTATGCAGCTTTAGGTGCGGTCATCTTCGGTGAAGGAGAAGCCAACAACGACAAACCATTTGCAGGACTCATTCAACTCAAAACGCTCGTTGAGAGTGGTGGCATGGCTCAAAATGAAAACACCGATGCGCCTTTGTTCTCCTCTGCTGATGAGCTCTCGGCTTTTAAAGCAATGTACACCATCATGCCTTTTGTACCGCCCGTACTCACCCAAAAAACCACTTGCTTTTTAGGCATAGACGGCGGTTCTACCTCTTCTAAAGCCGTTTTGTGTGATGTGCAGGGAGAGATACTTCTCAAAGTCTATCAGCTCTCAAAAGGCAATCCCATAGTCGATACTTTGGAACTTCTGAACAAAATACAAGCCCAAGACCCGCATGGCTTTTACGATATCAAAGGGCTGGGTGTCACAGGTTATGCCGCTGATGTGCTTGGTGGGGCGCTACAGGCAGATGCCAACATCATCGAAACCATCGCACACATGAAGTCGGCACAAAAAGCCTTTGGAGACAGCATCAACGTCATTTGTGACATAGGTGGACAGGACATCAAAGTGCTTTTCATGGAAAATGGCATGATGAAAAACTTCCGTCTCTCCAACCAGTGCAGTGCAGGAAACGGCACCCTGCTTCAGTCCATGGCAAAACAGTTCGGTGTACCGGTTGAGGGCTATGCAGAAACTGCTTTTGCCGCCAAACAAGCACCTTTGTTCAACTATGGCTGTGCGGTGTTTTTAGATACAGACAGGGTGAACTTCCAAAAAGAAGGCTACAGTAAAGAAGAGCTTTTTGCAGGCA
>JAABRH010000050.1 GCA_011391015.1 Sulfurovum sp. | reverse complement strand
AGCAGTTTTTTATCAGCATAGAGCAACTCATCACCGCCGACAGCGACACAACGTTTGACATAGTGTATATTGTTGTTAAGCGGATAACGAAAGATGACGATGTCTTCTCTTTGGGGTCTTGGGCCTTCTATGAGGTGACCGTTTCCATTGAAGTCAGGCAAAAGAGGTATCTCAAGCCAAGGAAGATGAGGCGTAGGGATACCATAAGAGAACTTTTTGGCAAATAAAAAGTCACCGATGAGCTGTGTGCGTTTCATAGACCCTGAGGGGATGACAAAAGACTGTGCAACAAAAAAGATAAGAAAAAGTACGATGATGATCGTACCCGTCCACGAACTGGCAAAACGGCCAAGTGTCTGTAAAAATGATTTCATTATACTCTCGCTTTGGCAGATTTGAGTGTGTTGCTTAGTAGCATGGCGATGGTCATGGGCCCCACACCCCCAGGAACAGGGGTGATGTATGAGCATTTGGGGCTGACGTGTTTAAAGTCCACATCTCCGACGAGTGAACCATCGGCGATGCGGTTAATACCAATGTCTATGACAATCGCTCCCTCTTTGACCATATCTTCCTTGATGAGCCCGGGTACTCCCACACCTACGACGACGATGTCTGCTCTGCTAGTATGTGCTTTAAGGTCTTTGGTATGTATGTGTGTGATAGTGACCGTGGCTTCTGCATTGAGAAGCAAAGAAGCCATCGGTTTTCCTACGATGTTGCTCGCACCCACCACACACACATCTTTGCCTCTAAGTTCTATGTTGTACTCTTCAAACATCTTCATCACACCAAGTGGTGTGCAGGCAACAAAACAGTCCAGTCCTGTGACCAAACGCCCGACATTGTAGGCATGAAACCCATCGACATCTTTTTTGGGGTTGATCACTTCAAGGATTTTGTTGGTATCGATGTGTTTAGGCAGCGGAAGTTGTACCAAGATGCCGTCTATGCGGGGGTTGGCGTTCATCATCTCAATGGTTGCGATGATCTCGTCTTGGGAGATAGTGTCTGGCATACTGTGGGTAATGGAGTAAAATCCTACATTTTCACACGCTTTTGCTTTCATCTTCACATACGCATGACTGGCTGGATCATCCCCTACAAGTATCACTGCAAGCCCCGGAACGATGTTTTTTTCTTGTTTGAGCTGTGCAACTTCCTGTGCTACAGTTGCCTGCACTTTTTTTGCCAAGGATTGACCATCGATACGTTGCATAGAGTGCCCTTATAGTTTTTTGGCTATTATATCAAAAATACTTTATGCATCAGGAATAGTGTGATGAAACGGTTATGGATGCTATTGCCTTTACTGCTGTGGGGACAGGAAGATTTTATCTCACACTTTGAGTATGGTGAGATGCTCTACGCAAATCCCAGAGGAGTAAGCTGTGCAGAATGTCACGGCACAAGCGGTGAAGGTCAAATCATCGTAGAGTACAGGGATGAAAAAGGCAAGCAGGTGCTTAAAGGCTCCGACATACGCCAAAATACGATGTCTGACATGGTTCGCGCACTCAATAGCTATCATCAGGTGATGCCGCGTTATTATCTTACTCAGGAAGAAATTCAAGCCATTTATGATTACCTTCAAAAGAAAAACAAGATGAATGTGGCACGCAATACCCAGAGTGACAGTTTGGAATAAGTCGCTATAATTATCCTTAAACTACAGGAAGGATTTTTATGAGACCGATTACCTTATTTGGCACATTTTTTTTAAGTGGAAGTTTGAGTGTGGCTTCTTCGCTCGCTGTGTATCAAGACAGTACCTTTTACGCTTTTTCTGCTCACAATGACTTTATTGGTTTTACACAAGGTGTAGAAGCAAAGTGTGAAGGCACAACTCTACAGGTTGAAGCTAAGAGTGATTGTCCCAAAGAAGACAGATTGTGTCAACTTTTAACTTCGCTAAGACAAACCAAAGAGCACTTACAGGGTGTTCGTGATAATACTGCTACCTTAAACCAACTTATCTCACTTCCACGCCCTACTACTTTGGATGTTTCTGCGTCCATTGAGTCTGCCAAAATACTTTCTCAAGAACAGTCGAGACTAAATGCAGAGGAGAAGCGTTTTGGGGAAGAGGTTTTGATAGCACAGGGTGCATTTGAGCGTCAAGCACCTTCTATGCAGGCGCAGTATGTTGCACCGTCATGCTCTAAGGCGTTAGAATTGCACATCCCGTATGGGTATGTTACTTTTTCAAGCCAATATGAAGCAAAGCTGGAGAATGAAAAAGAAGTAACTGTTACACAGTATCTTCAGATTAGTAACAGAAGTGGTATTGATATCAAAGCTGATACGGCAATGTTTTATTATCGTTCTGCCAATCAATATGTTTATCCGATACACTTTAATCCATGGATAGTAAGTAAGAATGAACCAATAGCTAAAAGAGTTATGGAAGAGGTCGACAAACCGATGATAGCCATGGTTGCAGCAGACCAAAGCGTTAGTGTAAAAACAACTCCTGTACCCCATGTAGTCTATGAAGATGCCCGAGAATACAAGATAAATGCACTTGATTTGCCATCAACAGGTGTACCTTTAGTGGTGCCTGTACTCAGCTGGAAAGCACCGTTGTCATGTGAAATACGCGCGTATCCTTATGAAAATACCAAAGCATTTCAAGTCTGTTCTTTTGTCCCAAAATACCAAATCGATACCAATGACTGGAAAGTGAAATCTAAAGAACAAGTTATCAATGAAAGTGCAAAGGGGGAGTATGAAAAAGACAAGTATGATTTGTACACAAAAGTAGAAGAAGATATCCAGATAGTGCGTAAACCCATTGTGAACAAAGAGGGTGAAGTAGGTATCTTTGGTGGTACAATCCATAAAAAAGACGGGTTTACGCTTAACATAGTCAATAAATCAGACAAACCAAAAACACTCAAACTTATAGAGCGTATACCAAGCTCAACAACACAAGAGATTGGGTCAAAACTGCTTGCCATCAACTCAGAGACTAAAGTAGAGTATAAAATGCTAGACGAGGGGAAGATTGAGATGAATCTTGCTTTGGCAGCACATGAAAACAAAAAAATAGACGTATTGTTTGAGTTGTCTTACGATAAAGATGTAAAAGTGAGTTATTAAAAAAGAGAAGTGTATTTGCAGGCTTGAAGCCTGCAAGCCACTACTAGAGTGGAGTTACGTTTTCAGCCTGTGGGCCTTTTTGACCTTGACCTACTTCAAATGTTACTGCTTGACCTTCAGCCAATGTTACACGACCGCCGCCATTGTTGTTTACTTGACGAAAGTGTACAAATACATCATCTCCACCATTTTCTTGTTGGATAAATCCGTAACCTTTTTCGTCGTTAAACCATTTAACTGTACCTTTGACCAATTCTGCCATTGTTATACCTTTGGGTAAAATTTACACTTCTAGGGTTTCCCTATTCAAGCGGAATCTAAAATCGGAGAGAGTCTTTCGGGGGTCTAGCAATAACACTTAACACACGACAGATGAACTCGAACCTCATCTTTCTTCGAATATATTGTAGCTTATTTTCCAAGATATAACCTTACTTTAAAAGAATATATTTTTTTCAATCCAATTTCACAATCTTTTAGATTATTTCAGTTAATTTAAGAAAGATAGTATTGATCTCTTTTCCTGCTTTTTTTGCCAATTTTTCCACTTCTATTTTAGATTCAGCGTACATATGAGAAAGTGTTTCCCGTTTCTCGTCCCACAGGTCTCCGCTTTCCATCTTTGCAAGATGTGCTTTGAGAGATGCTATATCAAGCCCTTCTTGTGCTTTCGTATCGGCTTTCTGTACGAACTTTTCTGTACTCTCTTTAATTATTTCTAGTCTGTCGCGTGCTTCCATTAAGGCCAAATGGCCTTTGAGTTCCGCCTTATCTTCAAAGTTGACGTAGGCATCTTTAAGTTTATCTTCAACACCCGATAGACGCTTTTTTAACTCATTCCAAACTTCACCTGTTTCTTGCGAAAAATCTTCACTAATCTCTTCGATCTTCTCTTTAGCTTTTTTAAGTGATTTCCTTGACTCTTCTATAATCTCTTTTAATTCTTTTTCCATAAAATGACTCCTTTTTGAAATTATAACACGTTTTTTACCTGATTGTTTTTATGCACTTCCAGCCAGTTGCTTAGCGGCACAAGTTGGTCTAAAGTCTTGGGCTCCGTTTTTAAAACTTCTGTAAAACTTTTGACACCCATGGAAAGAAGATACTGCAAGTTGTCATCAAAGGTTGCTTTATCGATGACATAAATATTGGATTTAGGTACTTCAAACATAAATCCGCCGTTTGGGATCGGAGACATCGATAGTGTTACCGTGTAATGGTCTTTGATGATGCTTTCTTTTTGTGAATACATGAGTCCTATATTGTAACCCTCGATACCAAACCCGCGAATGGCAACTACGAGAACTCTATTTTCTCCTTCTTTGGAAGAGTTGAAAATATTGATAATCTCTTTGATGGTCTGATAACCCGGAATTTTCTTAAGAAGAGATTCGAAGAGGCCAATAAGCTTTGTCTTCATCAGATGACCCATGATATACAATACAAAGGTAAAGAGGAATAAAGCCAGTAAGAACCATAAAAATTGGTGATTTTCAGGTGTAAATCCGACCAGTTTGAACATCCATCCCGTCAGCTGGTCTATCTTGGCATAGAGCCAAACCAGGATGATAGCAATAACAATTATAGGTAGCAGACCAAAAAGTCCCTGCAAAGCAGTACGCAAGAAGTGTCTGATAGGATTATAATTCATACATGCTGCTCCTTGTAAAGTGCATTTAGTCCTTAGCCCTCATACGGTGCTTCATAATAACCGTTTTTCCAGTACTTCGCAAACCACATCGCTGTTTTTCCTTTACCCATAGGAAGCTGCGATGCAAACGTCCACTCCAAAGAAACATCCCCGAAGTAGTACGTCTCATGGGCATCAAACAATGCCACCGCTTCTTCTCTATCTAAATCATCACAGTACTGTAGTGCTTCGCTGAGATCTTTTTTAAGAAATGCTGCGCCATGACCCTGATAGTTGATACTGGCTTCTGGGTTGTTTTCATCATATAGTGTATGTTCTTTTTTTAAATCGATAATTGCCATTGTGTTTCCTTTTTAAATATAGGCTATAAGCCCAGTTTATTTTGGCTGCATTTTAATATAATTTTAATTAAGTTCTTCCAGCCAAGCTTCAAAATCCACATCACTAGCCATCTTCCAGTCTGCTCTGGGGCTGAGCGAAATCGTACCTACTTTGGGACCGTCCGGCATGCAGCTTCGTTTGAACTGTTGGGTAAAAAAACGCTTGAGAAAAACACGCAACCACTGGGTGATCGTTTCTTTATTGTATTTAGTATCAAACGCTATAGTAGCTAAGTGAACGATTTTTGACGGTTTGGCTCCGTACTTGATAAAGTGGTATAAAAAGAAATCATGAAGTTCGTATGGCCCTACGATACTTTCTGTTTCTTGTATGATTTCATCTTCTTTATGGGGAAGCAGTTCTGGGCTGATGGGTGTGGCTAAAATGTCATCCAGTATGGCTGCTATGGAAACATTGGATTTAAAATACCCGATGACATACTGTATAAGCGTTTTAGGGATACCGGCATTTAGTGCATACATACTCATATGGTCACCGTTGTAGGTACTCCATCCAAGCGCGATCTCACTCAGGTCACCTGTGCCGATGACCAAGCCACCTTCTTTGTTTGCCATATTCATGAGTATAGAAGTACGTGTACGCGCCTGTACATTCTCATAAGTGACACTATGGTCGTCTTTGTCGTGTCCTATGGCTTCAAACTCTTTGAGAGAAAGTTCTGTGATATCCACATCCAGAAGAGTCACTTTTAAAACCTCACACAGTTTTACTGCATTGGCTTTAGTGCGGGAGGTAGTACCAAAACCGGGCATTGTGATAGCAAGAATGTTTTGCGTATCCCATCCCATCATCTCAAAAGCCTTGTGTGTTGAAAGCAGGGCTAGTGTGGAGTCTAGCCCGCCGCTAATACCTATGACGGCTTTTTGGATCTGTGCATGTCGCATGCGTTTGATGAGTCCATGTGCTTGTATCCGGACTATCTCATCACAGCGTTGCTCTTTGTCTTCTATGCGCGAGGGTACAAACGGCATGGGGCTAAAGGTACGTTCAATCTTGGAGAGCTTGGGCAGTTGGCGCACCGTGATACGTCTAGTCGGTGTGCATTTTGCATCGCCAAAGCTTGATTCACTCAGTCTGAGCCATCTGAGACGCTCCAAGTCCACGTCTGCTGTGATGAGGTTGGAATTTAGACTAAAACGTTCATTTTGGGCAAGTGTAGAGCCATACTCGCTGATGATGCAGTGTCCCCCAAAAACGGTGTCTGTGCTTGATTCACCCACACCCGCTGAAGCATACACGTATGCAGCTGTACAGCGTGCGCTTTGTGTGCGTACCAACTCTTCCCTGTAAAGATGTTTGCCTATAAGTTCATTGCTAGCACTGAGGTTAAAAAGTAGATTTGCGCCATTGCTTGCCATTTGAAGCGAGGGTGGGGTCACTGCCCAAAGGTCTTCGCAGATCTCTACGCCGAAAGTCATATCGGCTCTGTCAGTAAAGAGCAAATCCACTCCAAAAGGTACTTGAATGCCAAAAAGGTCTATGCTATGGTTTGTGATGTCCCGCCCTGAAGCAAAGTGGCGTTTCTCATAAAATTCTTTTTTGTTCGGCAGATATGTTTTGGGTATGAGACCGAGTATACTTCCCTTTTGAATCACAGCGGCACAATTATAGAGTCTGTCTGAATCAAGTACGGCAATGCCGAGGATTACGATAATGGCACTTGTTTCAGTACTCTTTAATATATGAGTGAGTGATTCGTTTTGTGCAGCAAGGAGTGTTTGATTGAGTAAAAGATCACTGGCAGTGTATCCGGTAAGGGTAAGCTCTGGAAATACAATGGCACAAACCTCTTTTTGCTCGGCTTGGCGGATAAGCATCAAGACTTCTTCTGCATTTTTAGCAGGATTGCCTACAACGGTTTTATTGACTGCAGCTGCAACGCGGTAGTGTCCAAACATATGCTTTCCTTCACGTGTGTCAGGAGATACTCCTGACCTTGAGATGTGTTATGCTTTTGAGGCTACCACTTCAATAGATTCAATGACATCGTTTTGCTTAATGCTGTCAAGTACCATAAAAGAGTCTGTATCATCTTCTTCAATCGCACCAAATGCTGTGTGTACACCATCTAGGTGCGGTGTCGCCACAAAGGTGATAAAAAATTGGCTTCCGCCAGTGTTTGGTCCTGCATGTGCCATGGAGAGCGTTCCTCTTCTGTGTGCATGTGCGCTTGTGTCTGTCTCACAGTCGATTGCCCAATCAGGCCCACCCGTTCCTGCCATAGCTGGATTGTCTTTGGAATGAGGACAGCCGCCTTGTGCCATAAATCCGGGGATCACTCTGTGAAATTTAAGGTCATTGTAAAATCCCGTCTCAGCTAAATGCGCAAAGTTTGCTACCGTATTGGGTGCATCCTGTGTGTATAGTTTTGCCCAAATGACACCTTTTGAGGTCGTAAATTTTGCATAATTGTACGTATCCATAACGCTTTGAACGATGTCATATCTTTTTGTTTTTTTTCCAAACATGTGTCTGTGTCCTTATGTTTAGGCTTCGCAAGCCTTTATTGATTTTAAAGTATAATTATACCACTAAAAGATAAGAGGCTTGAACGATGGAATTATGTGTTGCGCTGGATTTGCCCTCAGCTGAAGAAAATTTGGCATTGGCAGGGTCGCTTAAATCATACAATCTATGGATGAAAGTAGGGTTTAGGGCTTATATCCGTGACGGAAAACCTTTTATCGAGGCGTTAAAAGCCATAAACCCCGAGTTTAAGATATTTCTTGATCTGAAACTCTACGACATCCCCAACACCATGGCAGATGCGGCTGAAGAGATAGCTAAACTGGGTGTGGATATGTTTAATATCCACGCTTCAGCGGGAGAAGTGGCGATGCAAACCGTGATGCAAAGACTCGCACACTACGAAAAAAGACCGTTGGTACTTGCAGTGACGGCTTTGACTTCTTTTGATGAAGCACATTTTCAAACGGTATATGAAAAAAGCATTGCCCAAAAAGCCGAGCAGTTTGCAAAAATGAGTTATGCTAACGGATTAGACGGTGTGGTCTGTTCTACACATGAAAGCAGAGCCATCAAAAATGCTACAAGTAAAACATTTTTGACACTGTGTCCGGGTATCAGACCGTTTGGTGAAGATGCGGGTGATCAGCAGCGTGTTGCAACACTCCAGCTTGCACAAGAAGAAGGTGTTGACTTTCCTGTTGTGGGTCGACCTATCTATAAAGCTGACAATCCCCAAAAGAAAGTAGAAGAGATACTCAAAGTAATGGCTACTTTTTAGTCTCTTTTTTGGGCTGAGTCATACTGACTGCGTTATCCATGCCTTGTATCATGAGGTATGCACCTGCAGCAAAGAGTGCCAGAACAATTAGCGGTGTGAGTTTTTTTAGCATCGAAAACCTTTTATGACAATTTTATAGAATGAAATCATAATCAATTTTTTATCAATTTTCCTAAAAATAGACATAACAATAAAAAAGAGATGTTTTTTAAGCTTTTATTTAAAGCAATCTTATTATAATCTCATCCACAAAAACATGGACAGTTGGGTGAGTGGCTGAAACCACATCCCTGCTAAGGATGCGTGCTCGTAAGGGCACCCTGAGTTCGAATCTCAGACTGTCCGCCACTTCTTCACAAACCCCTAAATTACGGACTTTGTTACTTTATAGATTGACTACTATACCCGAACTTTGCCCAAGATTTGCAGTAATCCAGCAAGAAATACAGCCCTTTTTTTTCAGATTGTTTGACATACTTTGCATAGACTCCCAGTGTAATTCTGTCAATAAAAGTAACCATTATGAATAGTTAATTATTTACAGAGAGTATTGATTTGTAGGGACGAAAGTGAGAGGCTGATGTCAAAAAGACAAAAGCCTAGGTAAGGATAGAATAGATTGCCGTTAGTTGATTGTTGCAATAATCCCTATCGCAAGTTGCTGCGCTGCCAATATGGATGTTTGTGTTGCAGCAATATTGGTGTTTTGCAACTGCTGTGTCAGAAGGATCTGATCGGCCTGCATGCCGATATTGTCGGACATCAGAAGAATTTGGTCTGCCATTTCCAAAATGCTGTTAGACATTTTCCCGATATCTGCAGAAAGGATCAATATACTGTTCATTGCATCAAGCAGGGTTGTTTTTCTTGTTATATTTTTTGAAGCCTCGATAGCAATACCATAGCTATCCATAATCGTGCCTATTGAGCTCATGATAAGAGAGAGATCTACCAGCGCATTGAATGACTCTCCATTTACATATAAGGTACTTTGGACACTGTCGTTATTTAGAATAGTTTGAAACTCCTGCACTTTCGTCAGATAAGCCTTGACATCTGTTTTGACCTTTTGGAGTTCTGTGGACATATTCCATGGGTTGAGGGCAACCAATGTCATTTTTGCGACCAGGATGTTGCCATCGGTGATCAGGGACTCCATAGAGAGGTCATAACTTGCACTCTGCGCAACAGAAACCAGAGTAAGTATATTGGTTTGTGTTGCCAGAAGCGTGTTTTGTGTGAGCGCAATATTTTCATTTTGGATTACCTGTGCCTCCAGGATACGATTAGCCATCAGCCCGATATTATCTGACATGATCAGAATCTTGTCAGCCATTTCACCTATACGGTCCGCCATTTCACCGATATCTCTGGAAAGCTGTAGCATCGCAGTAATGCCGTCTTTTAGCGTCAGAGCATTGGTGGTTGGCTGTAGCAGTGCAATCTTTGAAGATAACATAGAGGATGCATTGGAAAGTGCTGCCACATTGATAAAAAGATTTTCAGTCAATACCAAGGTTTCATTATCTAAACTCAAAGGTGCTGATATATTTTGATCTGTAACAGTAAGTGCATCAATGATATCTTTTGCCTGCTGGTTCAGCGCTATCAATGGAGCGCACATCGAGTCACTTGCGAGATTGGTATCAGTTATGTTGTCATTTAATGCAACCATACTGTTGTTGAGATTGGTTAGATCCGTTTTAAGGTCAGCGTGAACTGCAGAAAATGACAGTATAAAAAGTACGATATGTTTGATCATGGTTTTCATCTTTTCTCCCTATAGCCCGAAATTTTTGATTACATTGATCATAATTGACTGCGATGTCAACAAAGAAGCTTCTGTAAACAATATATTATTTGTTTGTATATCCTGCGTTGCAACGATATTGTCTGCCATCAATCCGATGTTGTCAGCCATAATGGAAATATCTTTGGTCATCTCCATGATACGGTCAGACATCACACCGATATCTTTTGTCAGCTGCAGCATTGAAGCTGTTGCAGTTGAGAGGACAGGAGTTTGTGTAAGAGGGGCTAGCTGTTCAATAGTACGGGCATACGTTTCCAGTGAGAGCGCCAAGGCCTTATTTGCAGCAGAGATATCACCCAGCATGGTCAACGTGTCTGAATTGATGTAATGGCTCATGTTTTTACTATTCTCTATAACCATTAGCAGCAGATTTGTGGTTTTCACCAACAGTGCAGATGTTTGTGTCTCAAGTGATGCAAGTTCACTGTCCATGTTGTCGTTGTTGAGGTTTGTTGCATTGAGAGCACCTGCAAGGGTGTCCGTATCACTTACAATCTGTCCCAAAGTCAGATTGTAGGTGATGCTCGAAAGTGAATCGCTTAAGAGTACCATGTTTTGCTGGGTTGTCAATATGGAAGCCTGGGTCAAAGCGATATTGCTATTTTGGATCTGCTGTGTGATCAAGATACGGTTCGCCATGACTCTGATGTTGTTTGCCATGATCAGTATACGATCCGACATCTCCAGTATGCGGTCAGCCATCGTACCGATATCTCTTGAAAGCTGTAGCATCGCACTAAGACCTGCACGGTATTCAAACAATTCTGCCACATCTTCAATGCTATTCAGCTCAGCAGTCAAACGCAGAGACTCTGTACCCATGTTCCGAGCCAGAAGCGATAGTGTGTCAAGAACAGTTAAGTCTGCCTCTGTGACAGAAAACGAAGTCATGGCTTCTGTTGTACTTTTAATGGCAGCCGTATAAGCCTCAATAGACCGGTTTAATGTACCCAGTTTCATACACGAACTCTCCTGGTTGAAAGTAAACGCTGAAAGCTCAGTGCTAAGTGTATTGCCTTGGGTTGATAGATTTTGCAGATCTGAGTGTATGTCTGCACGGAGTATTGCGCTAAGTAACAACAATACAATAGAAAACTTCATAAGGTTTTTCATGTAGGTTCCTTTATAACTATTGGTTTTATTAAAAATAATTTGGGATTATATCAGTAAAGTATAAAATTAAATTTAATCACCCTTAGCAGAAATCCCAATGGTCTTTAGCTGCTGGGAAGAATGTGTACAAGGCGTTAGCCTTGATTCCACATATATTTACATAGCATGTTCCAAAAAGTATGACAATATGACATTTTCCTAATCTCATTCTACAAAAAAAGCTAGAATTAGAAATAAATCATAGAGAGGAACGGGGATGCTCAAAGCCTACAAATACCGTATCTACCCAAACAAAAACACAGATACAGCTCATAGAAAAACACTTCGGCTCTACACGCTTTCTCTATAACTACTTTTTAGATTATAGACAAAAAGCCTATGCAAACGGTAATCAAAAAGTAGGCTACATCACAACACAGGCAGAACTCACCAAACTTAAATAGCTTGACGAATATGTTTGGCTCAATGCATGCGGAAGCCAATCATTGCAAATGGCACTAAGAGATCTGGATTCCGCATACAGCAGGTTCTTCAAAAAACAAGGCGGATACCCAAAGTTCAAGTCAAAGAAACATACCACTCAGAGCTTCACTGCTCCGCAGAACATTAAAGTAGCCAATAACTGTGTCTATCTTCCAAAGTTCACCAAAGACGGTATCAAAACAAAACTACACAGAGAGATACCAAAAGAAGCCATACTCAAACAGGCAACCATATCAAGACAAAACAATCAATATTTCGTATCTATTCTTATAGATGATACTGTCTCTATACCTAAACCAACAAAAGCAAAAAATGCAGTTGGTTTAGATATGGGGATTACAGACCTCATTATCACCAGTGACGGCATAAAGTATCCAAACAACAAATACTTTGCCAAAGCA
>JAABRH010000005.1 GCA_011391015.1 Sulfurovum sp. | reverse complement strand
AAACTGTGCCATTTTTCAACTCATCTTCACCGATAAGTACACAGTATCGCGCGCCAGCTTTTTCTGCACCTTTCATGTGGCTTTTGAACCCTTTAGCGCTGTACTCCAGTGTGACTTTGGTCTCTTTGCGTTTTGACGCTGCAAGCTGGAAGAGTGTCTCAATCGCTTCTTCACTCATGGCACCCAGGTAGATACCTTCACGCTGCAGTTCTGGCATCTTCACCAGCTCCATGATACGCTCGATCCCAATGGCAAAACCCACCGCAGGGGTTGCTTTACCATCTAAAAACTCTACCAGTCTGTCATACCGTCCGCCACCTGCAATTGCAGATTGTGAGCCGATGTTGTTGCTGACAAATTCAAAGGCTGTTTTGTTGTAGTAGTCAAGCCCACGGACAAGGTTGGTGTTGATGGTGTAGGTTATGCCCGCTTTGTTAAGCAATGTTGTCAGTTTTGTAAAATCGTTATCACATTCGCTGCACAGATTGTTAATCAATTTGGGAGATGTTTTCAGGAGTGATTGGCAGCTTTCGTTTTTACAGTCAAGTACACGGATAGGGTTGGTATTGATGCGTCTATTGCAGTCCTCGCACAGTTTTTCTTGAATCTGTGTTAAAAAACCTACCAGTTTTTGCCGATACGGAGGCATACAGCTTGGGCAGCCCAGCGAGTTGATTTGAAGGTCAAAAGAGATGCCCAAGGCTTCAAAAATCTGACTTATCATGGTGATGATACTGAAATCTTCATAAACGGAAGCCTCTCCAAAACTCTCACAGCCAAACTGATGAAAGGCACGTAGCCTTCCTTTTTGGGGTCTTTCGTAGCGAAACATTGGTCCATAATAATAAAACTTGTGTTTCATATCTTGACGGTCCAGTTTGGAAGAAACAAAGGCTCTTACTACGCCCGCGGTGCCTTCAGGACGCATACAGACATCATTGCCGCCTTTGTCTTCAAACTGATACATCTCTTTGCCCACAATGTCCGAACTCTCCCCAACAGAACGCTTAAACAAAGCCGTCTCTTCCAAGATGGGTGTTTCGATGTATACATAGCCATATTTTTTGGCAAAACCTATGGCTGTGGTGATGATATGTACAAAACGCTGGCTTTCTTCAAATGTCAGGTCTTTCATGCCTCTAAGCGGGTTAATCATAATGCTTCCTTGAAAAAGTGGAATTATAGCTTCAAATACGTTAGTATCGTTTGATGAATGTTTTGTATCTCATCGGTGGCATCGACAAAAAGATGAGGAATACCCAGTTTGAGTACACTTTGTTTCATGTGTTCTTGCACCTCTAGGAGATATTCCAGTCCTCTACGCTCTATGCCATCCAGGCTTTTTTGGGAGGTTCTGTAGGACAGTGTGTGCATATCGGTTAAAAATAAAATGATTTTATCAGGGAACTGTCCCTCTAGAGCAAAACGGTTCAGGTGTACCAGCTCATCAAAATCAAAATCCCCATTGGCAAGTGCATACCCAAGACCAGAGATAAACCCTCTGTCCGAGAGAATGAGTTTATCTTGGTTGGGCTTAATCACTTCCTGATAATGTTCAGCACGATCAGCCAAAAAGAGCAATAGTTCTGCACGCTTGGATGCCAAAGCGTTTGAGAGGAGTATCTCTCTCGCCTGTTTGCCAAAGGGTGTACCACCTGGTTCATGGGTGATGATGATTTCAGGATACTGTTGTGCAACAAGCTCTATCTGAGTGCTTTTGCCACAGGTATCTATGCCTTCAAAGAGTACGTACATTAGCGTAAACACTTAATCAGATTGAGTGCTTCAGCGGGGACAAGATGCTCCACTTTGCCATCAAAGTTCAAGATTGAACGCACCACTGAGGAGCTGACAAATGCATACTCAAGGCTGGGCATCAGATAGACGGTTTCAAGCTCTTTTTTCAGAGATGCATTGGCATAACCCATTTGCAGTTCATACTCGAAATCGCTCACAGCTCGCAGACCTCTGATGATGATGTTGGCTTCCAGATCATCAGAAAGGTCGATGAGTAAAGAGTGAAAACCAGTCACTCTTACTTTTGGGAACGTTTTAGTCGCTTGCTCTGCCATCTCGATACGCTGTTTGAGGCTAAACATCGGTTTTTTCGCTTCAGACTCTGCAACAGCAACGATAATTTCATCAAACATAGTGCACGCACGTTTTATGATATCCACATGACCATTGGTAATAGGGTCAAAGGTCCCCGGATATATCGCTCGTCTTACCTCACTCATGTCCACTCCATCTCTCATATAGATTATTTTGTATGCCTAAGGCATCATACCACTTGCCTATCATGAACTTCTCCATCTCTTCGAGTGTAGAAGAATCAGAATAATACCCCATCACAGGGGGTGCGATGATAACACCTAAAGAAGCCAGTTTGTGCATGTTTTCTAAAGCAATCGCAGAAAAGGGCAGTTCTCTGGGCGCTAGCAGTAACTTTTTGTGTTCTTTCAGTGCCACGGCTGCCACACGTGTAGCAAGATTGTCGCTGATACCACAGGCTACCTTTGCCAAAGTGTTCATACTGCAGGGTATGATGGCAGTCGCATCGACTCCAAAAGAGCCGCTTGAAACAGAAGCAGCGATATCTTCAGACGTGTGCAAGGTGACGTGAGTATTTTCAAAACTCTCAACGGTGAGAGCATTGTTTGAGACCACGATATGCACTTCAATATCCGCAGGTAAGTAGTCAACAAATTTTTTGCCCAGCTGTACACCGGATGCACCTGTGATCGCTACTACGAGTTTCATGTTATACCTTATTGTTTAGTATTGGATTATAGCAAAAGTAATTAAGAGTTTGGAATATTGGCAAAAAGAGGAAAAGTAATGGAGCGGGCGAAGGGAATCGAACCCTCTACCCCAACCTTGGCAAGGTTATGCTCTACCGATGAGCTACGCCCGCATAGTTTATGCAGAAGAAATTATAGGGTATTGTTGGTACAAGAATGCTTAGTTAAGCACTCTTGATGACCCAAAAATGTCTCGTTAGATTGTTTTTGAACTGTCACAATGACGTGATTTGAGTTTGCCTGCCATGCTCAAATAGCTGTTTAACGCTCCGATGTAGGCTCTAGCAGAAGCAAGCATGGTGTCAATGTTCAAGCCATGTCCGATAATGGCAGGCTCACTGTTAAAGGAGACTTTGACCGTCACGTTTGCTAATGCATCTTTGCCTTCACTTACAGATTTTACCTTATACTCCAAAAGCTGACCCTCATAACCTGAAATCCTGTCTATGGTTTTAAAGATGGCATCAATCGTCCCTTCACCGATGCCTGCATCGATGATCTCTTTACCGTCTTTTTTGATACTCACCGCAGCTGAAGGCACACCATTGGAGCAGTCCATCAACTGCAAAGAGATCAACTCATAGATTTTGGGTGCCATAGTCATCTCAGAGGTCACCAAAGCTCTCAAGTCATCATCATAAACATCTTTTTTACGGTCTGCCAAAATCTTAAAGCGTTCAAAAGAGGTATTAAGTTCTTCCTCGCTCAAACTAAAGCCCAATTTGCCAAGCTTGTCTTTAAAGGCTGCACGCCCTGAATGTTTGCCCAAGACCAAAGTGTCATCCAAATCCAAACCAATATCCGCTGGAGAGATGATCTCATAGGTCGATTTGTTTTTCAACATACCGTCTTGATGGATACCACTCTCATGTGCAAAAGCGTTTTTGCCTACGATTGCTTTGTTAGGTTGTGGTTCGATGCCCGTGATATTGGCTATCAAACGGCTTGACGGGTATATCTCTTTGGTGTTGATGTTGGTGGTATATTCGCTAAATACATCCGAACGTGTTTTAAGTGCCATGACGATCTCTTCGAGTGCAGCATTGCCTGCTCTTTCACCCAAACCGTTGATGGTACACTCGATTTGTCTAGCACCATTGATAACGGCTTCAAGCGAGTTTGCCACACCCAAGCCCAAGTCATTATGGTTGTGCACGGAGATAATCGCACGCCCTTTGACATACGCACTCATCTCTTTAACCATCGCACCTATCTCAAACGGCAATCTAAAGCCAACGGTATCGGGCAAATTGATGGTCGTCGCACCTGCTGCAATCACCGCGTCCGTTATCTCTTTCATAAAGCCCATATCGCTTCGTCCTGCATCTTCACAGGAAAATTCTACATCTTCGACAAACTCTCTAGCGTAGCTTACGGCACGGACGGCTCTTTTGATGACTTCATCCGGGGTCATTTTCAACTTGTGTTCCATGTGTATCTTGGAAGTGGCGATGAAGGTATGGATACGTTTCATCTTGGCTTTGGCGATGGCTTCGCCCGCGGCTTTAACATCCGCGTCGGTTGCACGTGCTAAAGAACAGACAGTAGAACACGTCACGCGTTGGGCTATTTTGTCTATGGCATCAAAATCCCCGGGGCTCGCTGCTGCAAATCCCGCTTCGATGATGTCCACACCCAAACGCTCCAACTGTGCAGCAATCTGTATCTTCTCTTCGGTGTTCATAGAGGCTCCGGGGCTTTGTTCCCCATCTCTCAAAGTGGTGTCAAATATTTTAATAATGTTCTGGTTCATGGTTTACCCTTAAATGGTTAAAAGCGATAGTCGCTGGAAATGGTCTAATTTTACCTAAATAGTGGTAAATTAGAAACTAAAAAATGAATGTAAAAAAGTAGGAAGAATTAGAGGCAGAGCAGCAGGAGAGCAACAGCTTGTGTGAAAATAGTGTGTGCGTTTATGATATTTTTCATAATGTTCTCCTGTAATTTTTTGCTAGTATACATCAAAATACAATAAATTACAAGAGAAAAGATAGACGTTTTGTTAGAGTTCCGCTTCCGCTTCTTCTTTTGCCTTTGCAGCAGCTTTAGCAATTTTTTCTGTGTGAGCCAAACGGCTAGGAAGGTTGTTTTCAGTTTCATAGGCTTCAATGATCTCACGCACTTTTTTACCCTCAATAACTTCTACATCCAACAATACACCAACCATATTTTCTATCGCCGCAGCATAGTCAGACAAGGTTGCTTTGACAAAAGTGTAGCGTTCATTGAGAGTCCGTCTGATATAGTTATCCATATCTTCAGCCATTTTTTCACTGTAGTCAGTAGAGATAGCTCCTCCTCCAAGGAAAGAATTTTGACTTCTTTTAAGCACCATCAACCCCGCAATATCGGTCATACCAAATACAGTAATCATATCTTTCAAAATAGCCGTAGCACGGTCAAGGTCATTGCCTGCACCGGTGCTTATCTCACCAATAAAGACCTCTTCGGCGGCTCTTCCGCCTAGCAACACATCTATCTCCGCCATTAGTTCATATTTTTGTTTCAAGAAACGTTCTTCATCTTCAGGGAGATGAAGCGTATAGCCCAATGCCCCCAGTCCTCTAGGAACGATGGAGACTTTGGTGACACGAGTAGCCCCTTTACTGAGTTCTGCCATGAGGGCATGACCACTTTCATGGTAGGCAACGATTCTTTTTTCTACATCGGAGATTTTTCGGTTTTTCTTTTCGAGCCCTACAAAAGAGCGCTCAATGGCTTCGAGCAGATCAGACTGCTCAATCTCTTTTTTGTTAAAGCGTCCTGCAAGCAGTGCCGCTTCGTTGATGATGTTGGCTAGATCCGCACCCGCAAGCCCTGCAGTCTGCTTGGCGACTATCTTAAGGTTCACATTTTGTGCCAGTTTGACACCTTTGGAGTGTACTTTCAAAATCGCCAAACGTCCATCATAGTCAGGTTTATCTACCAGTACCTGTCTGTCAAAACGACCTGCACGAAGGAGGGCAGCATCGAGTGTTTCAGGGCGGTTGGTAGCTGCTAAGACAATGACAGGTGTGTCAGTACCAAAGCCATCCATCTCTGCAAGAAGTTGGTTGAGGGTTTGTTCCCTCTCATCATTGCCACCCATCTGTCCACCGCTTGCACGGCTTTTACCGATGGCATCAATCTCATCAATGAAGATGATAGAAGGGGCTTCCTTTTTGGCTTGCGCAAACAAATCACGTACACGACTCGCACCTACACCCACAAACATCTCGATAAATCCTGAACCGCTTACGGAGAAAAACGGTACAGAAGCTTCTCCAGCCACCGCTTTGGCAAGGAGTGTTTTACCTGTACCCGGAGGGCCCACAAGAAGCAATCCTTTGGGAATCTTCGCACCCAGTTCCATGTAGCGTTCGGGGAATTTGAGAAAATCTACAATCTCTTTGACTTCGTCTTTTGCTTCTTCGACACCCTGAACATCATCAAACTTCGTATCGGGTTTTTCGGAGTTGATGAGTTTGTCCGCTTTGCCGGCACCCAAAATACCGCCACCCATGCCTTTGGACATTTTTTTAGCCAAGAAAATCCAGATACCGAAAAAGATCAAAATAGGCAGCAGCGAACTGATGAGTTCAGAGAGAAAACCCCCACCCATGATGCCTTCATACGTGATTTTTTTCTCTTCCAAAAGGGGAATGAGCTCTTTATCGTAAGTCGGTACATTTTGTGCCACAAAGCGTACTTTTCGCCCATCTTGATCTGCGATGGCTTCAATAGTGCTGGGGGTGAGTTTAACCGAAGAGATGCTCCCTTTTGCTATTTCAGCTTTGATATCAGAGTATTTGACCGTTTTGGTTTGTGTCACAGAGCTACTTTCGAGCATATTACCAAGACCTTCGCCGTCCCCCACAAAGGATTTAAACAGCATGATAATCACGATGGAAAACAGCGCAAATGCCAAAAGCGGGTTGTTGTTGAAAAAATTGTTATTATTATTGTCTTGATTGGTATTTTTAGCCATTTGTTTCCTTCTTGTAGACGAGTGTTACCCATTCATCTTTGAGTGTTCGTTTGAGTAGTATCAAATCTTTGAAAGATTCAGTCACTAGATCTTCTTTTTTATCTAAAATACCTGAAAGTATCAGGAGTCCCTCTTCTTTACAGGCACTTTTGAGATCTTTTGCTATAAATCTTAACACATCAGCTATGATATTGGCAATGACAACATCATAGCTGTGTTCGGCTTTGTCTATTGAGCCTTCCCAGAGTTTGTCATACGGCTCTTCATTGAGTGTAAAATTCTCTTCACAGCTTTTTACAGATAGAGGATCTGTGTCACACAGTTCTACGCTTGCCCCCAGTTTCTTGCAGGCAAGCCCCAAGATGCCAGAACCACACCCTACATCTATCACCGATTTGCTTTCATCCACATACTCGCTGATAGCTTCAAGGCAAGAAAATGTGGTAGCATGATGTCCTGAACCAAAGGCAAGCGCTGGGTCGATTTTTATATTGATGAATCCCTCTTTTGGTTCATACCAGCTTGGAAAGATATAAAACTTTCCTGCTTCCACAGGCTTTATGGATTCCTGATAGGTTTTGATCCAGTCTGTATTTTCTTTCTCTTCCAAAGTGTAGTCCATTGTGATGGCACCTTCTAAGGAGTGTGCGAATGATACAAGTGCATCTTTAACGTAAGTTAAATCAGATTCGCTCCGCACGATGATGGTACCTGTACCCAGTTCCAGCCCCTCATCGTAAATATTAGAGATAAAATCAGCGATATAATCTACAAAGGCATCATCCAGTGTAACCGTGAGTTCATAATAACTAGTTTGCATTTGTAACCCCAAACGCTTCTTTTAAGTCAAGTGTGCCCTCATAAAATGCTTTGCCTACGATGGTACCGTCGATACCCGCTTCTATCAGCGCATGTATATCGGTCATATCTTTTAACCCCCCACTTGCAATGGTCTCTAACCCGCTGGCTTCTTGAATTGCTTTGGTAAACGCTATATTGACCCCTGTCATCATCCCGTCACGTCCGACATCGGTACAGATGATCGCCTGTACGCCACAGGTTGCAAATTCACGCGCCAAATCAGTTGCTTTCATGTCTGAAGTTTCTGCCCATCCTTCGACTGCTACCATCCCATCAATGGCATCGATGCCGACTACGATAGGGTATTTTTTTGCCATCTCTTTCACGAACCCAGGGTCTTTTACAGCAATGGAGCCCAAGATGAGTCTATCGATGCCAAGCTCCAAATACATCTTGATGGTTGCTTCATCACGTATACCTCCGCCAAGCTCAAGTTTAAGATTACAGTTTTCACGAATCTTTTTTATCTGCTCGAGGTTTTCGGGTTTTCCTGCAAATGCGCCGTTAAGATCCACCAAGTGGACCCATTCGCTGCCGAGTTCTTCAAACTTTTTAGCCACTTGCCATGGCTCATCAGAGTAGATTTTCGCAGACTCCATGAGCCCTTTACTGAGTCTTACGGCTTTGCCATCTTTGAGGTCTATTGCTGGGAGTATGGTCATGTATTGAGTCCTATAATTTTACAAAATTTTCTATGATTTTAAGCCCGTTGTTATGGCTTTTTTCAGGGTGTGGCTGGATGCCGTAAATATTTTTGTTTTGCACCGCAGAGACAAACTCATACCCGTAGTGTGTTTTGCCTATGGCGTAGGCATCATCACACACGGCGTGGTAGGAGTGTACAAAATAGAGATAAAATTCCTTAGGCAAATCTTTAAAAATGGCAGTTTCTTTTTGAACAAAAAGTTCATTCCAGCCCATATGAGGCACTTTGAGTGTGTGATCAAATCGGCGTTCATCAAAAGCCACGACTTTACCGGGGATAAGACCAAGCCCTTGGGTTGCGCCAAATTCTTCAGAACTTTCAAAAAGCAGTTGCATCCCAAGGCAGATACCCAGTAACGGCTTTCCCGTTGCCGCAAAATTTTTCACCGCTTCATCCATACCATTTTCTTTTAAATGTGTCATGGCATCGCCAAATGCCCCCACACCGGGAAGTATAAGTTTGTCATAACTGTTTAGTTTTGACGGGTCACTCTCCAAAGTGGCAACGGCTCCAACTTTCACAAACGCATTGATGACTGAAGCGAGGTTTCCCATCTTATAATCGACAATTCCTATCACGCCTGTGTTTCCTTTGCTAGACTATAGTGAAAGTGATTATAGCAAATTAAATTGAAAGGAGTTAGTTTTGGGTGTAGAGACTTTAGTCTATTTGGGTAAAATAGCATATTAAACGTATTGGGTTGGAGATGAGAGAACAGATAGAGTATGTTTTTGTCAAACTATTTTTGTGGTTGGCAAAGAGAGCGCCAAAAGCATTTATATATCTAAAATTGAGGATTTTAAGCGCATTTTTTTATTATGTCGATACCAAAAGACGACGTCTTACTCTATCAAATCTTACTTTGGCATTTCCTCAAAAAAGTCCTCAGGAAATAAAGGCGCTTTCAAAAAAAGTCTACAGCGAACTTTCTATCACGATAGCAGAGATTCTTTTGATGTTTTGTGGACGATTTGATATTGACGAAGCTATAATCAATCATGAAGAAGCAAGTAAAAAGTTACTTTTACTCGCACACAATAGCCCCAATGGAATCATCGTGGTCACAGCACACTTTTCCAACTGGGAACTGGCAGCACACTTTTTAGCCAAAAATGGACTTCCCATGCTTGCCATAGGGCGCGAAGGCAACAACAAGCTCATTGATAATAACATCACCGTTCCTTTTAGAAATAAATACGGCAACCGTGCGACAAGCAAAGACAATGCGATGCTGGCTATGGCAAGAACACTTAAAAAGGGTGAGGCGGTAGGATTATTGATTGATCAAAAAGCGGGACAGTTAAACAGCGTAAAGGTGGACTTTTTTGGCACACCTGCTGAGACAACAACCTCTGTGGCCATGTTGAAGCTGAAATTTGATCCTCTTGTTGTGCCTATTTTTATCGCAAGAAGAAGTGATGGCAAATATGAGATGATGATCAATGATCCGATTGAGTATGTTGCAGAAGAGATCGAATATACAGAAAAAAAATTGGAAGCTATGACACTTAAATACAATCAATCAATAGAAGCAGTGATCAGAAAATACCCCGAACAGTGGTTTTGGATGCATAACAGGTGGCGGTTATGAGTATACTGATCCTCAGCGATGACCGTATGGGACATCTTAACCAATCGCTTGCTTTGGTGAAGTATTTGGATTTGCCTTATGATGTTGTTTCTGTCACATTTAAAACCCGCTGGTATAAGTTGCTTTCATATCTGCTGGATAGGCTTGGTATTTATACCGACACACTCTTCACTGTTAAGATAGATAAAGACTATGACTGGGTTATCAGCACAGGTTCAACGACATACTATGCGACGAAAGTCTTGGCAAAAAAGATGCAGGCAAAATCCATTGTGATGATGTTGCCAAGAGGGTATCGGTATGACTTTGATGTCATTTTTGCCCAGCGCCATGATACGCCGCCTAGACAGAAAAATATTATAGAAATTCCTGCTAACTTTTCGTATGTTGAGACTAAAGGATTCTATAGGGCGACCAAAAAATCCATCGGCATCGTCATCGGCGGTGACAATAAGATCTTTCGTATATCTAAAGAAAAATTAGAAAAACAATTGGATTTTATCAAGCAGTATTATGAAGGGTATGAGATCGCCATCAGCACTTCACCCCGTACTTCAAAAGAGATTGAAACCGTTATGAGAGCCTATGTTTTTGAGTATGAAGTGATTTACTCGCAAAATCCTATCAATCCCATACCTGACTTTCTTAGTCAGTGTGAAACTATTTTTATTACAGGAGACAGTACTTCTATGATATCTGAAGCGGTTTCCTATGGTGTATCCAATGTTGTTGTATTGCCTTTAGAGGGCCAAAAAAAAAATAAGTTTACACGCTTTGTGAAAGATTTGGAAGAAGAGGGCTATCTGCATGTATTTGATGGCACGATACAAAACAGTAACAAAAAAATCAATTTTAGAGACTATCTTGGCGGGTTGGCTTTATGAGAATCGTACAGGTATTGCCAGAGCTCAATGAGGGTGGTGTGGAGCGTGGCACGATGGAGCTGAGTCGGGAACTGGTGCGCTTGGGACATGAAAGTATCGTGATAAGTGCAGGGGGGAAACTCGAAGAACAGATCAGAAAAGATGGCGGTAGGCACATCACGTTTGATGTCTGTTCCAAAAATCCTTTTACGGTTTTATCGCGTATACGTAGATTACGCAAAGTATTAAAAGATGTAAATCCCGATATCCTTCATGCCCGAAGCCGTGTGCCTGCATGGCTTGTTTATCTGGCTAACAGAAGACTCCAGATCCCTTTTGTGACTACCGTGCATGGATTTAACAGTGTCAGTTTCTATAGTGCGATTATGACTAAAGGTGACAAAGTGATTTGTGTAAGCGGGGCGATAAAAGGCTATATCCAAAAGCACTATCATACCGCTGATGAAAAAATAACCGTGATACCCAGAGGGGTGGATCTGGAAAAGTTTAACCCCAATAGGATTGATGAGGAATTTATATGCCAATTCAGACAAAGGTATGTACTCAATGATAACTTTGTTGTGACTACGGTAGGTCGGATCACGCAGTTAAAAGATATGGAGACATTTATGTCTGCCATTGCTGTCTTAAAACCAAAACATCCCCATATCGTGGGGCTTATTGTGGGTGGAGTGAGAGAAGATAAACAGGAGTATTTCCAATCACTCAAAGCGCAAGTCAAACAATCAGGTTTGGATGAACATATCATTTTTACGGGTTCACAAAGCAAAGTAGCTGAAATCTATGCCTTAAGTGATGTGGTGGTGAGCAGCTCTAAAAAACCGGAGAGTTTTGGTCGCAGTGTCGCTGAAGCGTTGGCTCTGGGTACTCCTGTGGTTGCCACCAATCATGGAGGTGTACTGGATATCATACGTGAAGGTGAGAATGGGTTCTTTTATCCCGCGGGGGATAGTGAGATGTTGGCGCACTGTATTGAAAAGTGCAGTGGTTTAACGTTTGACGGCTATGGGTATATCTCTGAAAACTTCTCCTTAAATAAAATGGTTCAAAGTACGGTTTGTGTCTACAAGGAGCTGTTGTGATGGTTTGGTTTCTGATATCTGTTTTAACCTTGGTGCTCTACTTTTCAATCCGCTATGCGTGGTGGAAAAGTGCGGTTGATTACACCTACCCCCGCATATTAATGTACCATATGATTCGTGATGCCATGCCGGGTAAAAAATTCAACTCTCTACGTGTTACTCCTGAAGCATTTGAAAAACAGATTGGCTACCTGCATGCCAAGAGGTGGCACTCCTATACGATGTCTGAAGCTGTTGTGCAAAAAGAAACCCTGCCAGCTAAGAGTGTGGTGATTACCTTTGATGACGGCTACCAAGACAATCTCACCCATGCTTTGCCGATCTTAAAAAAATATGGGTTCAAGGCAACGATTTATCTGGTCAATGACAGGCATGATCGTGACTGGTCGGGTTACCGAAAAGCCAAAAATGAAGGCGCAGGGCTAAAAGAAGAACCCAAACTAAGCGACGATGAGGTCAGAGAGCTGCTGCAAAGCGGTTTGATAGAAATAGGGGCGCATACCCTCACGCATGCCAATTTGAAAAGTTTGGATGAGACACAGAGTCGTGAAGAGATTTGCCATTCAAAACAACAGATAGAAAAGAAGTTTCAGACAGTCTGTAACAGTTTTGCTTATCCGTTTGGGCTTTATGATGCTAAAGATGAACACAGTGTTGCAGAGTGCGGCTACACCAATGCTGTGACAACAGAGGCGGGCATAGCAGATTTGCGCAGATGTGATCTTTTTAAAATTCCCCGTGTGACCGTGAGCGGGAAAGATACGTTTTTTGCATTTGTGCTGAAGTTGCGTACAGGGAAGAGAGGAGTTTTCAAGTGAGGATATGCCAAGTTTTAGGAGGAGATGAGGAGGGTGGACTGGAAAAACATTTTGCAGAATTATGCAACCAGCTTAGCCGGTATGAGGAAGTTCATGTGATTGCCCATGAGAAGTATAGAGCACGTTTAGATCAAAATATTATTTTTCATGCAGTAGATCTCTCTAAGGGTCGCAGAAATTTTTTGGTATTGTATCGCTTGTTTAGGCTCATCAATGAGATCAATCCTGATATTCTTCATGCCCATGCAAATAAAGCGGTAGAGATGATACGTTTTGTGAAACGTTTGTTACATCCTTCTATTAAACTTATTGCTACTTTGCATAGTAAAAAACGCAACTTGAAAAGTTTTGAAATATTTGACCATGTGATTGGCGTTTCTCATGAAGTTTTGAAAGAATTGAAAAATCCGCACCAAAGTGTAGTGTACAATGGTATTGATATAGCCGTTCCAAAGAGAGATTCGCATTTTCTTGAGCAGTTTGGCATTAAAGATGAGTTTGTTGTTTGTGCGGTTGGAAGGCTTGAAAAAGTAAAAAATTTTCCGTTATTGATTCGTGCGATTAGAGATTTGGATGTTAAGCTTGTTATCGTCGGAGAAGGAAGCCAAGAGACATATCTTAGAGATCTTGTCAAAGAGATACACATAGAATATAAAGTCGTATTTACCGGGTTTCGAAAAGACGTTCTTGAAATTGTTGCACACTCAAACCTATGTGTGATTAGCTCGCAGAGGGAGGGTTTTCCTTATGTGGTGGTTGAGGCTCTATTGTTGCATATCCCTGTTGTATCGACAGATGTATCAGATATGAAAGAGATATTGCCTTCTTTATATATTGTGCCATTAGATGACGAAAAATATTTGACATCGAGGATAGATTTTGTTAAGACGCATTACAATGAAGTGCTGAAAGAGTATCAAGAGGTTTTTCGTTTTTGTGAAAAAAAATTTACTTTAGCCACTATGAGACAAGAGACTTTGTCTGTATACCAAGAGGTACTTCGATGAATGTGCTTGTGATTAGGGATGATAAACCTGGGCATTATCATCAAACAGAAGGCATTGTGTTGTCGCTCAAAGAGATATATCCGCAGATGTGTATTGAGTATGTGGATGTAGAGATAAGAGGCAAGGTAAGCCGTAAGCTGCTTAGAGTTTTGTTGAACCACTGCACGACATTTTTTGAAAAAGCTTTTAGTTTGGGGTATATACAATATTTTTACAAAACGTATAGCCTTCCTCAAAATAAACCCGATTTGATACTCTCTACAGGAGGAAACACCGCAAATCTCAATGCCTGGTTTGCCAAAGCCTATCAAACACACAATATACTAAACGGTAGAGTAAGAGGACTGAGGGAAACACTTTTTACCAAGGTGACTACCGTTATTGATCTGGGATATGCCAATCAAATCATCATCGATGTTGCGCCAAACACCATCACTGCTGAAAAGTTGAAGGTTGAAGCCCAAAATTTTGTAGACTTGCATCATTTGCAGGGCGAGTTTTATGCTCTGCTGCTTGGCGGAGATGGTGCGGGATACCACTATGATGATACTTTTTATGATGAACTCATAGTGTTTCTCAAGCATATTGCTAAGGATAATCATATCCAATGGCTCATTACCACTTCACGAAGAACACCGAGAGAAGTTGAAGAGAAATTGAAACAACATTTGAAAGATCACTCTGCCTATTTTGTTGCATACAACACAAAACCCGAAAAAGTGTTACTACCGTTTTTGGGATCTAGCAAGGCAGTTTTTGTCACGCAAGAGAGCGCTTCTATGATCTCTGAAGCTATTTCTGCACGAAAGCCAGTCTACACGCTTTGCCCCAAAGAAGCCAACCCTGACAGTAATTACCAAAAGATAGTGGAAAAATTTTTGACACAAAAATGGATAAAAAAGATAGATATGCACAGTGTTAAAAATGTTGAAGTATGCTTAGGGGATTTTGAAGCTCTTGAGAGTGACAGTTACGTGGAAACAGCAAAAAAAATTAAGGAACATCTATGAAAAGAGTAGGACTTGTCATTACAAACCTTGCGGGAAGCGGTGCTGAAAAAATAGTCATTCACTTGGCAAGAATGTTCAAAGCAAAAGAGGTTGATGTGCATATCTTTTTGCTGGAAAATATAATTGCATATGACAATATCGGTGGTTTAAACATCCATGCTTTATCATCAAGACGCAACATCTACAAAGCGCTAAAAGTTTTTGGTGATAGATTATTGGCAGATAAACTCAAAAAAATGGTTCAAAACATTGAATCCGATGGCACACACTTTAATCTGTTTTTATCCAATTCTCCCTCCTCAGATCGCGTTATGTGTGAGGCGAAATTTCCAAATACACGATATGTCATCCATAATTCTTATGCTTTGGAAATTAAAGAGTTTAAAGAAATGGGCAAGGTAAAAAGAGCAGAAAAAAAACTGAAACTGTATCGCAGAATCTATAAGGGAGGAGATCTGATTACCGTTTCGAAGGGGGCAAAAACAGATTTTGAATTATTGCACATCGAGTACAGAACCTGTCAAACTATTTACAATCCATTTAATTTCGGAGAGATTCGGGCATGGGGAAATATGGAAGCAGATGTGCCAACACAACCTTATTTATTATCTGCATCCGCATTTCGTTTTGTCAAGCGACATGATATCTTATTGGCGACTTATGCAAAACTTCAAAACCCCCCACCTCTGAAGCTTTTATGCCCATCAAATCCCAAACTTGTAAAATTGATTCAAACATATAATCTCGAAGATAAAGTGGAAATTTTAGGATTTAAGACAAATCCCTATCCCTATATTAAAAATGCAAAGATTTTACTTCTCTCTTCTGAAAGAGAGGGTTTGCCAACGGTTTTGATTGAAGCGCTTATTTTGGGCACTCCGGTTGTGAGCACAGATTGTATCTCCGGTCCTTCAGAGATCTTAACAGAAGGGTTAAGCTGTTATCTGGCACGGGTGAACGATGCCGATGATTTAAGCGATAAAATTCAAGTCGCTTTAGAGCATTATCCTGCAATAGATGATAGGTATATCGATAAGTTTAGCGAAGATACTATTTTTGCGCAGTACCAAGAGATGATGTAAGATAGTTGTAGATGCGCAATATCATATCGATTTGGGGGCGTCAGTTTGCTCATGGCGGTACTGGGCAAGCAGCAGTCCGGCAAAGAGAGCAAAAAGACTAAGAGGTCTGTTGAGATGAAACATAGCATCACTAAGAGAAGCAATTGCTATAGAAGAGACCAAAATGTATTTAATGGTATCCATTCTACTGTATTTGATGGGCGTTTTGATGAGTGATATAAAAATGGATAGATAGGAAAATAGTCCAAGTATACCTGCTATTACAGCAAATTCTGCAAATTGATTGTGATAATGAACCAATTCTTTTACATAGGTTCTCTCTGGGTAGTTCTGTTCGACAATTTTATCTTTTTCGCTCAGGTAATCGCCCACGCCAACACCCAAGAGTGGATGTTGTAAAAAGATATCTTTGGCGGCAATATTTAACCCTATTCTTGAACCTATGGAGGTGGTGTATGAGATAGTATTTACGGTATGGTAGGTTTCTATCATTCTTGTTTTGAAATTGGGGCTAAACAAAAATGCCAAGGATGGGATTGCGATCAAAAGAGTTAAGCTTAGCACTAGTGATTTTAGATTTAATTTATACTGTCTAAATAGTATTAAGACCAAGATAAATAAAAATAAGAATTGACCGGTACGACCTGAATTGATAAATAAATTGGCAGTGATGGTGGTAAAAAATATCCCATACACAATATTATGTTTTAGTGACCCAGATGTAATCATTTGATTTAATAAAATACCCATCGTAAAGACAAGAAAAACACTATAAAGTGTGTGGTGCATAAAGGGCGACGGATCGGTATCAGCGATGCCTTTGATGTGAATAAGGTTGAAAAATATCCCATAGGAAACAAGCTCGCTTACTAGCATTCCCGCAAGAAAAGCAGAGAGGGCAAGAGGTATATATTTTTTATCCATTGATGTATATATGGCAAACATAGGAAGGATATACCAATATCGAGTGATATATTTGACACCAAACTTGATGTTGTCGCCATCTGTCCACAGCAGTGAAACGGATAGTATAAGCAGTAAAATCCCTATGGATATAAAAAATCTGTTCTGTTTGATTGAGGCAGCTTTAGATTTGAAATCCGGCTGCATAACCCACAGTATGATGATTGCTATGGCTAAGGCTCTGATTAACTCCAATGAAAGCGGTATTGAAAATGCATAAAGAAGAATGACATAATTGATAATTTTAGGATCTTTTAAGGCTTGGGTCATTCGTTTCCTTTTTTTGTAGTTCTAATCATATCATAGCAAAGTTGTACGTACGCTATAAGCGATAAGGATTTTACAACATTACTGTATAATTTTATACTTAATATTTGAGAAAGAGAAAGCAATTGTGAAAGAACTATTAAAATATTTCCTCCCCTACATCATGGCATACAAAAAAGAGTTTATCTTTGCGATGCTGGGGATGGTCGCTGTAGCAATCGGCACGACACTCTCTGCGCATTTGCTCAAACCTGTGCTGGATGATGTGTTTATTAGAAAAGATGTGCAGATGCTCCAACTCATCCCTTTTGCCATCATGGGCGTGTTTATGCTCAAATCTATAGGGCGTTATGTGCAGACTTATTATACGGTCTATATCGGAGATGATATTGTACGAAAGTTACGGGATAAACTTTCCAGCCATCTGATGCATCAAGATATTGATTATCTCAACAAGATGCGAAGCGGTGAACTTTTGAGCCGTGTGACAGGTGATCTTGGACGTATTCAGCAGGTGGTCTCTTCTATGATACCCACACTCATGGTCAAATCGATGCTTGTGGTTACACTGACAGGATATGTCATCTATCAAAGCCCCAAACTCGCTTTTTATTTTTTGGTGATTATGCCTTTGGCGTTGTTGCCGTTACAGATGCTGGCAAAAAAGATGAAAAAATATTCCAGACGTTCTCAAGAGAGCAATGCTGATCTTGCTTCTCGTCTGACTGAGATTTTTAATAACATCGAAGTGATCAAAGCCAACTCCTCCCAGGCGTATGAAAATCAGCGATTTGCCAAAGAAAATATGAATTTTTTCAGATTAGCCATCAAACAAATGAAAATCAATGCACTCGTTGGCCCTACGCTGGAGGTGTTTGGTTCCATAGCCATAGCCATAGCCATCTATGTCGGTGCTTTACAGGTTATTCATGATGAGATTACCGTAGGCACTTTTTTTGCTTTTGTCACGGCACTGTTTATGCTGTATGACCCTATCAAAGTATTGTCTAATGTGCATAACCGTATCCAAGATGCAGTGGCTGCAACGGAGCGTATGAATGAACTTTTTGACACCAAACCCACCATCATCTCAGGCGAAGCAATATTAGGTGAAGTACAAAGTGTGCAATTGAAGTCTGTTAGCCTTGCTTATGAAGAGAAAGAAGCACTTAAAAATATCAACCTAGAAGCACATAAAGGCAAAGTCTACGCACTAGTAGGAGACAGCGGAGCAGGCAAAAGCAGTTTTATCAATCTGCTGGTGCGTTTCTATGACCCCGCAGAGGGTGAGTTGCAGATCAATGGCAAAAGCATTCAACAGTACACACTGTACTCTTTGCATCAGAAAATAGCCTATGTTACACAGCGTATCTATATCTTTCAAGATACTATACTGGCAAATGTGGCTTACGGGAGTGATGCGGATGAAGCAAAGGTGATTGATGCACTCAAGAAAGCACAGGCATGGGAGTTTGTGCAAGAGATGAAAGAGGGCATCCATACTGTCTTGGATGAATTTGGGGTCAATCTCAGTGGAGGACAGCGTCAGCGTATCGCCTTGGCACGTGCACTTTACAAGTCGCCTGAAATACTCATACTCGATGAAGCGACCTCTGCACTGGATAACAAAAGCGAACAAGCCATCCAAAAAGCACTCGAAATCCTCAAAGACACTATCATTACCTTTGTGGTAGCGCATCGCCTTAGTACTGTAGAAAATGCTGACACTATACTTCTTTTTGACTCTGGAGAGATTGTAGCTAGAGGAAGCTATAAGGAACTGTTAGAAAGCTCTGAAGCCTTTAGACGGTTGGCAAACAAAGTACAAGAGTAGATTCTAACTTGCACCATCTTTAAACAAGACCGTCTTAACGGTCTTGACTAGGATTACAAGATCCATCCAAAGGTTCCAGTTTCTGATATACCAAACATCAAGTTCAACACGTGAATAAAAATCAACATCACTGCGTCCGCTAACCTGCCATAATCCTGTAATTCCAGGTTTAACTGTAAGGATAATATCAAGATTATCACCTATTTTTTGCTCTTCTCTTAGCATATAAGGGCGAGGGCCGATAAAGCTCATATCACCTCTAAAGACATTGAAAAGCTGGGGAAGTTCATCTAAAGAAGAGCGGCGTAAAAATTGACCTACATGTGTGATGCGAGGATCATTCTTGTATTTATGATAGGTATCATAGTAGGCATTCTCTTCAGGGTGTAGACTGAGATACTCTTGCAACATTGTATCACTGTTGTCATACATCGTTTGGAATTTGTAGCAGCTAAATATTTTTCCGTTTTTGCCTAGGCGTTTTTGTTTAAAAAGGATTTTTTCGTTCGGGTTTTCGCGTTTAATTTGATAGGCAATAAAAAGCATAAGAGGAATCAAAAGAGGAAGCAAGATGAGCGAAAGTGCGAGGTCAGATATATTTTTGACCATGACTCTATACTTGCTTTTAAGGCGATTTTGAAAAACGATGAGGTTTGTACGTGTATTGGAAAGATTATAAATATGCGAATGTGTTAGGTCATAATCATCCATCAGGGGAATGAAGATAACCTCTTGTCTGGTTTTTATCTCATTAGAGATGATAGATTTCAGTGTAACTATATTGTTGTCATTTGAGTTTACAAATACTGTTGATGGCTCTTCTCCAGCTTTGGGTCTCACATACCCAAGATAGGGATTGCCATAAATCTCATCGGTCAGAAAAGAATCTTCACCGTAAATTTTGGCGCGTTTTTGCCATAAACCAAAATGGTACAAGAGTTTTTTACTTATATTTTTTGAAAGCGGTATGAGTAGTGCCATAAAGAAAAATGCAAAACCTATAACCAGTCTGGAATAGTCAGTAATCAGTTTTGTCATAGCCAAATAAGCAAAGATAAGAATAACGGAAAAAATGATACCTTTAAGTATCAAACGGCTTTCGTGCCAAAAATCATACCGATACGTGTAGATGCCTTCATAGGTAAAAAGTGAAATAGGAATGATGTACATTGGATAAAACTGAAGATATTCTTTGAGTGCGATATTTTGTAAAGAGAGCGTCTCAAATGTGCCTCTTAGTTTATACGCAAGAAAAATACTCAGTGCCATCATCGCACTATCAAAAAGTATAAAGATGATTTTTGAGATAAAGCTTTTCATGCATTTCCTTACGTTAGATAAGCATATTTTAACAAAAAAAGCATAGATATCTCATGGAGTATCTTGCTTCTCCCACCATCTGTGGTGCATACTGCATTTTTTAATGAACCATAAAGGGAATTTTGTATAATTTTGACCCATTTTATAGCCTAGGTATTTCATACCGTTTCGTATGATCCATTCTAGTAGAAGGTACAATGCTTTGTTATGTAGTAGATATCTTGCTTCTGAGCGTATATATTTCATCCCTTCACCTTCAGCCTTTCCAAAACGCTCAAGTATCCATTTTTCGCATTGATGAAACACACCAATGTCAAAATAGCGCTTAAATTCCTGAGCTATGGTGTAAGTGTGCGAATGGTACACTTTTGCCTCCGCCACATACGCTAAGGCGTAGCCCTCTAAAATCATTTTCGCACCAGCATAAGTATCTTCGCCTAGAATCAACCCGTCCTTAAACCACCCGATACTTTCCAATGCACTTTTTCTGTAGGCGGCAAAACTGTCCGACAAAAATGCCGTTTTGAGTCCAAATGACTCTATGTCATTTTTATTTCTCACATAAGAGGTATCTGGGTAGTTGAATGTACGTAAATGTTTACCAAATAGAGTTGTTTGCTCATAGCTTAGCTGCATGCCATATGCAGCGCCTATAGTGGAATCTTCAAACACCTTGATAATATGTTCTAGGGTAAAGTCATCATAAGGCAAGGCATCTTGTGTCAGGTAAACTAAAATGTCTCCCCTGGCTATCTGTGCAGCTTTTGTTCTTGTACCGCCATGGTCAAACTCGATCTGAGGAATCACAAAAACATTTTGTGTGTATTTTTGGGCGATAGTGACAGTGTTGTCTGTAGAGGAGGAGTCTATGATGATGAGCTCATACTTTTTAAGCGTTTGAGACTGGATGCGTGAAAGCAGATTTTCCAGATAGGGCTCGGCATTGTAGGTGGGGATGATGATACTGGTCATATTTAGCCGATTAGTTTTGAGATAAATGGTATTTTACTTGCAATGACAGCCAAAATAAATGACACGATAAATGTCGCTATGGATAGAAGCAAGATACCCATCAATGGATGAATAGAAAATTGATCTAGTGAAAATCCGAGAATCCCACTTGAGAGTATGGCAATGACCAATAAGTGCATAAAGTAAACAGGAAAGACAAGGGGTGACAAATAAGATACAATTTTCACATAAAAATCAGAAAGGTTATCTGCAAACACGGGAGCAGTTACATGGATGAGAATCATACCAAAGATAGCAATGATACGCGCAGCATCAAGCCAAGCAATATGTTTAGACATGGATATTTTTTCTTTTTTGTTTTAGTCTTAGAATCTTTTTTTCAAATAAATGCCATGAAAGTATTGATAAAATTAATTTGATGATAAAACTAGTAGCAAACAATACTAAAACATTGATTGTGTCCTTAAAAAAATGCACTAGCGTTTGCTGCACGGGGAAGGCATAGATATACGTACCATAGGAGTAATCGCCTGTTTTTGAAAACCATTTTGTATGTATGATGGAGCCAAAACCAACAACGAGATAGGGGAATACCAGAAGGGTTATAAGTTTTAGATTGCTCAAAAACATGCCAAAAACAAACAATAGTCCAAGTGCAAACATGATGCGTTTGGAAAAAATAATGCTATCTCGATAAAGGTACAACGATACACCCGAGAAAAAATAACTTGAAAGAAATAAATTTTTTGAATATTCATCTATATTCGGTTTTGTAAACAGTACAAAATCCCCCGCAAGAAAGGCTACAGAGAGCAATACAAGTATAATGGCAAACAAGAATACAAGCTGTCGTTTTTTGTGCAGAAAAAATAATACAACAGGTAATAAAAAATAAAGAAAAATCCCATATTTTAATATCCACATTGAACCGTTAATATTGTCCATCAGAGGATTGTTTTGAAATACGCCATTTATCTGCCATGCAGTGCCTAGAACCTGGAATATGGCAGATTTTAAAAAGAAATAAAGAGCTGAGCCAGCATCAAAACTAAAGATAACAGCAGTATCGGAAAGTATGGGTACCAGTATAAAAGAGGCTAAAAACAATGATAGCCAAAATGCAGAAACAATTCTTAGGATTCTATTTTTAGTATACTGCCAAAGAGAAGTATTGGCTTCTAAGCTTTGAATCATGCAAATACCATGAGCCCGATATTTCGGATCAGTCCATTTTTGAAAATACGGTATTTGATTAGGGTGGAACGGCGTTGGAACCAATTGGTTTCTCCTAGTTTTGATACCGCTTCGAGCATTTCGATATGTTCGTGTGAGAGTTCATGGCGATAAATTTCTAAAAATTTATTTGCTTGGAGGATGTATTTCTCTAGAGAGGGGGCAGAGAACACTTTTGATAACCAATAGTTCCATCCGTATCGTTTGGCACCTGTGTCGTTTTTTCCATGTTGTCGATAGAGGATCAGCGGTTCATCGATAGTGCAGATATGTCCAAATGCAGAAGCGACCATCGCGATCCACCAATCGTGCATGATTGCTTCATTCGGAATCGCTCGCACCTTTTCGGCCAACGTACGATTGATCATCGTTGTGCACCCGGTGACGGTATTGTGAAAAATCAAGCGGCTGATGGCATCTTTGGATGGATCGATGTGTTGATAGGTCCAATACGATGTATGCAGTAGACGTAACTCCCGATCCACCACACTCAGATCACTGTGGATGAGGATCGGCCGATTTGGATATATACTCTCTAGTTGTTCCATTCTCCCCAATGTTTTTGACACTTTTTCTCGATCCCACACATCGTCTTGATCACAAAAGAGGATGTAATCGCTGCCACAGTCGAGCGCACGGTTCATCATAAGCTCAAAGCTCTTTTTGACCCCGAGATTTGTCCGATCGGTCATTATTTCTACATTAAGAGAGGTGTTTAGGGCAAACTCTTGGAGTATTTCATAAGAACCATCTTTGGAGCCGTCATCCCTTGCGATAATCATCATATCACCAAGATCGCAAGACTGGTTTTCGAGGGAGCAGAGCTGTTCACTCAGATAATCAGAACCGTTATAGGTGGAAAGAACAATGCTAATTTTTAAACAAGATTTATTAGAATAATTCATAACCTTGCTTCCAAAAAAATATTTTTTATTTATTGTAGCAATTTTTAGTTAAAACTTGACCTCTGCCCCTGTTTTCCCATATCTATATTAGTTTTAAACTTTTTTTGTAGCTTAACTGTGCGTTGCACTTATTACTTGAATTGGCGAAATTTTATATACTTTTTTACGACAAGTTTTTGGTGTATTTCATATTTTAATCCATAGTGCGATAGTGTTGATCAAGCTTTGTTTATAAAGCTTGTATTTAAATATTATTTTTCTTTTCTCAAAAAAGTTTTTCTCTCGAATGGTACAAAACTTTTTTAGCATATTTTTAGTCTCGTTATCTAGCTCATCTCTATATGCTTCATAAAAACTTTTTGCTTGGTCAATATTTATTTGTAAACTATTTATATACTCTTCGTCCCTTTTTAAGAAACCGTAAACAAAACTTAAGATAAGCTCTGTGATACCTATTTCTTTTTTTAATTTTGCACCTATAGCGTTGTTATCATGTTGTCTATACTTAATTGTACTTGTTTCTAAATAGCCTATTTCCCCAAAATAACTAGCAACCAATCCTATCCACCAGTCATGCATGATAGCTTCGTTTGGTATATATAAACATTTTTGAGCAAGTTTTCTGTTTATCATCGTAGTACAACCGGTAATGGTGTTTTGAATCAAAAGTCTATTCAAGGAGTTGTATTGAGGCAATACATGTTCATACTCCCACATGGAATCAGACAATACATTTAAATGTTCGTCTACTACTTTTAAATCTGTGTGCACTAAAATAGGCATTTCACTACTATAAAGATTTTCTAACTCTTGCATCTTAGCTAAGGTTTTTTCTATCTTATCCATCTCCCACACATCATCTTGGTCGCAAAACATAAAATAGTTACTGGCACTATTTACCACCGCATGGTTTAAAAGTTTTGCGAAACTTTCTTTTGCTCCAAGATTTTGTGTTGTATCAATAAGCTTGATATCATATGACTTCAACACCTCCAAGGTGTTATCTCTGCTTCCATCATCACGAACAATTATCTCGAAATTTTTATATGTTTGAGCAAATAGAGAATCTAGTTGTTCTTTTAAATATTCGCCACCATTGTATGTTGAAAGCAATATGCTTACTTTTAGCATTTTAGCCTTTCTCTTAATTTGGTTATCAAGTACATTAATCCCCTTTTAAAATCTGTTGAATTTTTCGTAGTTGCTCGGTTATTTTCTGTCTTTTGATACTATATACCAACTTTAGTTTACCTTTGGTTTGGTTCCGCTCTGTTTTGGTTTGGTCGATACATGCTGTTAATGCATCACGACCGATGTGCGTATATCGGATGCGTGCTATGAGTCTTTGCGTATTCTTGAAATCAACAGATGAAAAATAACAAATAGAGTCAATGGTGTCGAAAAAATAGCTATTACAATGATGGATGATGGCATTTGAGGTTAGCTGCTCACATAATTCTATTTCTGCACCATCGTTTTTGATCAATTTCAGACTTTCAATTTCGATGACACAGCTGTCATTGAGCGGATCGAAACGGAGGTTTGTCAGTATTGGTCTATCTGAGAGGTCAAAGATAAATTCCTGAATATCAGTATTCTGAGCTACCGGAAGTTTGATCGAGTTTTCTTCAGATAAGCCATTTCCGTTGTCGAGGAAGAGTTGAGAAAATAGATCTATTTTAAGCTTATTGTTGAGATATAAACGTTGCCTTTTTAAAATATTTTTATACAAATCTCTTTTGTGAGAATAAATATTTGTAACTGAGGTAGATATGTTTGTTAGAAAAATATTGACTAATCGAGATAGTGAATAGTTTTCAAGTGCAAATTTCTGATAAAAGTCTTTTTCTAATTGGATATCAGAAAAAGAATGTATGATTTCATTTACTATCTCATCTGATGAAAGTCGTCTGTTTGTGCATCTACCTGAAAAATTATATTCACTTGCGTTTTGGATATTGGAATTTGTAATCCATCCAGGACCCCCAAATCTATCATAACAATAGACTGGAATGCCCATCGCTAAACAATACTGCACAGTTCGCCCGATTGTTATAACTGCATCAAATTCTTTCAAAATATCTGGTGTAATAAGTTTAAATTCACCTTCAATTCCAAATATTTTAACCTCGATTCCGTTGTTGTGTAGTAATGGCAGAGTATTCTTAACTTCAATTGGAATATGATTTGAAACAATCGCAATTTTTTGTAGTGTAAAATCTCTATTTGCAGTAGGTGTAAAGAAATCATCTGAAACAGGATTGGGAAAAATCTCAATAGCAGCACTATCTATTCCCATGTCAATTAGAGTGTCTTTTGTCTCAATAGAGTTTGCCAAAAACAAATCAACTTGTTCAGTCGAAAGAGGTGGTGATTCTAGTGATTCATAAGGAGATAGTGAAGAAAAAATGATCTTGTCAGCAGTTATTCCAATATCGATCAAACAGGTGTCAAGAGTTGTAAAATGATGTGACCAAATAAGATCAAAATGTTCTGGTGATGCCGTATTTAAATCAACAATTCTCATCTTAAATTTGTCAAATTCAGATTTTAATGGATTAGATAAAATAAAAGTTCCGATTGAAACTAAATAACCTTTGGCTAAAAATTCTTTGGCTATATCGAGTGTAGCAATTTCAGAGCCTGAAAATTCTCTTAAAAAATGATTAGTAAGTAGTATTTTTTTCATTATATTTTTGCTTTATATCTTCCAAATATGTTTGCATCTAAATAATCCTTCAGAGACAGCTAAATTGTTAGCACTTAATGCATTTTTGATGATAAAAGATTGAATATAATCTTCTCTATCATAACCGAACATAACATTTGTATCAGAAATAGAGACGGAGACAAAATATTCACCACTTAAAAAATCATTCTTGGGTATTGTTAGGACTATTGATGAGATTTGATTTTTGATGATTATGTCATCTCTGATCGTATTAAACAAGGTTACCAATTTTCCTTCGTCATTATGAATCAGTACCCCAATGGCATAATCCACGGTTTCTTTGTTGAAGTGTAAATCAATAGTTATGTCAATATTTTCATCAGTAAAATATTCTTTTTGCGAAAGGATAACCTTTTGGATGGCAATCGTTTTATTGCTCTTGTCTTCTGTAGATATATCACCTTTTTCAATTTTTGGAACATCTTTAGAATTTTTCATATAATCCGAATATGCTTCACAAACAATATGGGCTTCATTTTGCATCACTACTTTGCCGTCTTTTACCCAAATTGCTTTAGTACAAAAATTTCTAATACTTGGAAGAGAATGACTAACAAAAAGAATAGCTCTATTATTATTTAACATCGATTTCATTTTGAGAATACATTTTTCCTGAAATGCCATATCTCCGACACTCAAAGCTTCATCAACGATCAAGATATCAGGATCAACATTGATTGCTACTGCAAAGGCAAGTCGTGCGAACATTCCGCTGCTGTACATTTTGACACTCTGATGGACAAAATCACCGATATCGGCAAAAGCGAGGATTTCATTTATCTTGCTCTCCATCTCCTTTCGGGTATATCCCATCAAAGTACCTTGAAGATAGATGTTTTCTATCCCAGTGTACTCTGGATTGAACCCAGCACCCAGCTCTAGGAGGCTGGCAATACGACCCTTGACATGCAAGTGACCGCTCGTGGGAGTCAAAACACCTGTAATGAGTTTGAGTAGTGTACTTTTGCCTGCACCATTTTTGCCGATGATCCCGACTGTTTCCCCCATTTTTATCTCAAAGCTCACATCGTTGAGAGCGTAGAAATCTTTATGGTAGCTCTTTTTGAGTGGATGTAGAGACTCTTTGAGCCTGTCTATAGGTTTATCATAGAGTTTGTAAATTTTTGTAAGATGATTTACTTTGATGGCGGTATTAGGCATTATATCACATCCGCAAAATGAGGTCTTAGTTTACGGAAAATTACTGCTCCGCCAAAAAAGAAAAGGATAGTAATCATCCAGTATTGCAGTGTTAGGGCAGGTTTATCCCAAAACCAGACATGGTTAATCAGTGCATCGCGGTAGCCTTCTATCAAATAGTATGCAGGGTTGTAGTGGATGAGGGAATGATATTTTTCAGGCAGTATCTTTATTGACCAAAAGATAGGAGTGAGCCAAAATCCAAACTGAACAATCATCCCGACAATTTGTCCCAAATCTCTAAAAAAGACCACCACTGAACTGGTGATCCATGAGATGCCAAGCACCAAGAGGATGGTGCACAGCAGATAGTAGGGGATTTGGAGCCAATAGAGTGTGGGAGTGTAGCCATAATATAAAAACATCCCAACCAAAAAGAGAATGAAGAACATATGAATAGTCAATGCTGATATGATCTGAATAATAGGAAGTAATGAAACCCTAAAGACCACCTTTTTGACCAAAAAGCTGTTGTTTAAGATTGACTGCGTAGCGCTTTGGAGGCTCTCAGAGAAGAAAAACCATGGTATCATCCCAGCCATCAACCAAAGGATGAAAGGGAAGTTGTCAACAGGCATACTTTTAAACCCAACCTGAAAAACAAACCAGAAAATCAAGATCATCGCTGTGGGTTGTACAAATGCCCAGAGAATCCCCAAGTAGTTGCCCATATAGCGGGATTTGAAATCGTTTTTTGCCAAATCAATGAGCAGACGGCGACTGCTGTAGATATCGCGTAAAAAACGGTAAAAGATTTTGAGATAATTCAATTTTTCTCGCTTGTTTTATACTTATCCAAGTACCATTCGATGGTTTTGATGATACCGCTATCAAAATTTTCATCGGCTCTCCAGCCCAACTCATTTTCAAGCTTGCTGGCATTGATGGCGTAGCGTCTGTCATGTCCGGCTCTATCTTCTACAAATGTGATGAGTTCTTTGTAGCTTTTGGCTGAGGGTACTTTTGCATCTAAGATGCTACAGATTTTATCAACGATTTGAAGATTAGCGCGTTCATTTCGACCGCCGATGTTATAGACACTGCCTTCTTTGCCTGTGTGATACACCAAATCGATGCCTTTGCAATGGTCAAGTACGTAAAGCCAGTCACGAATATTTTTACCGTCACCGTAGATAGGGATACTCTCGCCTGCTAGTGCTTTTCTTATGATAGTAGGAATGAGTTTTTCGTCATGTTGTTTGGGGCCGTAGTTGTTGGAGCAGTTGGTAATAACGGTATTTAGACCGTAGGTTTCCTGATAGCTTCGCACAATCATGTCAGAGCTTGCTTTGGATGCAGAGTAGGGAGAGTTTGGTGCGTATGGTGTTTGTTCTGTGAAGAGATCAGTGGGATCTAAAGACAAGGTACCATAGACTTCATCAGTTGAAATGTGATGAAATCTGCAACCCTCATAGGCTTTTTTGTAGGTGAAGGGTTTATCCATCCAGTAGTGTTTGGCTACATCCAGTAGGGTAAAAGTACCGTTGACATTGGTTTCTATAAATACCCCGGGGTTTTTGATAGAGTTGTCCACGTGAGACTCTGCTGCAAAGTGTATGACCCCTTGTATGTCATACTCTCTAAAGATAAACTCCACCAATTCTCGGTTACAGATGTCACCTTTTATGAACTTGTATCGCGGGTTTCCTTCACACTCTTTTAGATTATCAAGATTACCTGCATAGGTGAGAAGGTCTAGATTGATAAGTGTGTAATGCGGGTATTTTTCTAAAAAATAGGGTGCGAAATTGGAACCGATAAAACCTGCAGTGCCTGTAAGTAGTATGTGTTTATGCTGCATTATTTTCGCTCTCCCAAGCTCTTTAGACATTCATCCAAAGAGTCTTTCCAATAAGGTATGATTATACCAAAATCCCTCTTGATTTTTGACTTGCTAAGCAGTGAGTAATGGGGACGTGAAGCGGGTGTTGGGTACTCTTTGGTCTCTATGGGATTGATGGTGCAGGACAGTTTTGTCATTCTCATGATCTCTTTGGCAAAATCAAACCAGCTGAGAACCCCTTCATTGCTGTAGTGATATATCTCAACATTTTTATTTTTGATCTTGGGGATGATGTCTAAAATGGTTTGTGCTAAATCTCTTGCATAGGTAGGTGTTCCCACTTGGTCGAAAATGACACCCAAAGATTCTTTTTCTTTGCCTAACCGTAACATCGTTTTGACAAAATTTGCCCCAAAACTGCTGTAGACCCATGAGGTTCGTATGATGATAGTATTTTCAGGATTGATCGCTTGGAGTGCTTTTTCGCCGCCACATTTGGTTTTCCCATACACGCCTTTTGGGTCTGTAGGGTCTTCTTCTGTGTAGGGTTTGAAGTTTTGACCATTAAAGACATAGTCAGTTGAGATGTGAATGAGTGTGATCAGGTATTCTTTTGCGAGTTGTGCAAGCGTTTTTACTGCAAGATGGTTGATGGCATTGGCGATTTCTTGTTCAGTTTCTGCTTTGTCTACGGCTGTGTAGGCAGCACAGTTGATGATGGTATCTATCTGATGTGTTTGTATGTACCGTCGTAGGTTTGCCTCATTGTTGATATCAAGCGAATCCCTGTCGGCAAAAAAATAGGTATAGTCATAGTTGGATGAGAGTGCTTGAAGTTCGCTTCCCACTTGCCCTTTGCTTCCTGTAATTAAAACTCTAGGCATAATAGTTTACTCCATATTCAAACAGATCCTTCGTTTCACTCAGTCTTGGCTGTTTTGTATCTTTGTCTGAAAGTTTGAGTTCCTCATGACCAAGTATCCAATCAATTCCCAAACTAGAATCATCAAATGCAATGCCTCTGTCATTTTCCGGGCTATAGTAGTTGTCGACTTTGTATGCAAAAATGGTGTCATCTTCAAGCACAACAAAACCATGCGCAAAACCACGAGGCACCAAAAGCTGTTTTTTGTTTTCGCTGCTGAGTTCTACTACGACATGCTGTCCAAAGGTAGGAGAGCTTTTGCGTATATCAACCGCTACATCCAAAACACTTCCCTGTATGACCCTAACCAGTTTTGTTTGTGCTGCGGGATGAAGTTGATAATGCAGACCTCTTAAAACGCCTTTGGATGATTTTGATTCGTTGTCTTGGCAAAAATGAATAGCGTAACCTACGAATGCTTCTAGCTTGTCTTGACGAAATGTTTCGATGAAATACCCTCTTTCATCTCCATAAACAGTCGGTTCGATGAGGATAATATCAGGTATGGCTGTTCGTGTGAATTGCATCAAATTACCTTTTTGGGTTGGTTGGCTCTTGTGATGAGGTATTGTCCATATTGGTTTTTGGAAAGGGGTTTGGCAAGATCAAGCAGTTTTTCTCGTGTGATGTAGCCCATCTCATAGGCTATTTCTTCAAGGCATGCTACTTTGAGAGACTGCCTGTTTTCGATGGTTTGGATGAATTGGCTGGCTTCGAGCAGACTTTCGTGTGTACCTGTATCGAGCCATGCATAACCTCGGCCCATGAGTTCTACTTTGAGTCTGTTTTCTGCTAAGTAGTTTTGATTAAGGGTGGTGATCTCCAGTTCCCCTCGTTCACTTGGTTTAACCTCTTTAGCTTTGACTACGACATCTTTGGGGTAAAAATACAGACCGACTACAGCGTAGTTTGATTTTGGTTTGGCAGGTTTTTCTTCTATGCTGACGACATTACCTTCTGCATCAAACTCCGCCACGCCGTAACGTTCAGGATCTTTGACATAATACCCAAATACGGTAGCTTTGTTTTGTTCTTTGATATTTGCAACACTTTGGGCTAAAAGTTTAGTTAGACCATGACCGTAAAAGATGTTGTCTCCAAGCACCAAACAGGCATCATCACCGCCTAAAAATGTTTCACCCAAGATAAACGCTTGTGCCAAACCATCCGGTGAAGGTTGAACGACATAAGAGAACTTCATACCGATGTCGCTTCCATCACCGAGTAAATCTTCAAATCGCGGTAGGTCGTGCGGTGTAGAGATTATGAGTACTTCTTTAATGCCTGCAAGCATTAAAACAGAGAGTGGATAATAAATCATAGGCTTATCGTAGATGGGAACCAGTTGTTTACTCACCCCTTTGGTAATGGGATAGAGTCTCGTACCGCTTCCGCCTGCTAGAATAATACCTTTCATTGTCCACCTTTTTTTAATAATATTGTATCAAAAGTTACTGCATAGAGGGTTTAGTAAGGATAGTTCTTACGTGTGTGTATCTTTAGTTTTGTAGAGACGTGCAATCAAAAATTTTAACAGACTCATGATGATGACACCTGAGAGCATTCCCGCAACGATAAGCGAGAGGTACTCATTTTGGGTAATCAAAGTTGCCTCGTATGCAATGGTTGCTATGGCAATGATGAAGGTAAGGGGCATAGAATCCCCCAGTGCCAAGAGAAATGTCTCAATTGGGTTAAGATGTGAACTGTAGGCTATGTATGAGCTGACAACCCTTACAAAAACCAAAGCACCTAAAATAAGAAGTGCCTGTTTGAGAATTTCGGCACTAAATATCAGATTTAGATCCATGGTAGTTCCTACATAGATGAAAAAAATCGGAACCAAAAAACCAAACCCGACTTTATGGAGGGTATGGGGAAGGTCTTTTTTGTGTTTAAAGAAGTTTGCTATGTAGATACCTGCAAAAAAGGCACCCAAAACCATATCGATATGCAAAATGCTCATGATGGAGATGAGCACGATAAAAAGCGAGGCACTGATCCTGACACTTTCAACTTTTGAGTCGTCTTCAGGCATGATAAACATGCGCAGCTCCGGAAACCACCAAAATAAGAGATGCAGAAGCTTGAAAGAATAATAGATAAGTACAAGCAAGATACTAAAAATAGCCAGATTTTCAAAGAGAGCAAAACTAATTCCGTTATGGATATAGGATTCATAGATAACGATAGCCGAAATACTGATGATTTCACCGATGACGCCAACAATAAGCACAATTTCGAGCCATTTGAGCTGTTTGCCATATTCGTTGATCAGTGCCATGATCATCCCCAGTGAAACGATAGGTATGATGACGATATAGACAGGATTGAGATCAAAAAAGAAGTATATGCCAAAAGAGAGTGAATAAAGGCTGATAAAATAGATAATAGCACTTTTAAGAAGCGTGCCTCCTTGCTCAGAAAAGTTTTTGAGGTTTATTTCCATCCCCGCTAAAAACATGAGATAAAAAAACCCTATCTGCGCCAATTTGCCAAACACTTCATTATCTGCATTCAAAAAACCAAGCCATGCTGCTATTGAACCTAGTAAAATCTCTACAACAACAACGGGAAGTTTGGTAATCTTGGACAAAAGCGGTGAAATAACAAGCAAGAGTGCAATACCGATAAAGATAAGTGAACTGCTCATGCTTTAGCCATTATATGGTGTGTATTCTTTGCATTCATCCTTTTGATCTGTTCGCTTTTTCCTTATCGTAAAAATAATTGGTTGCTTGAACAAATCCATCGATGGAACCGCAATCAAATCGAATACCCTTAAATTTGTAGGCAATCACTTTGCCTTGTTTGGCCTGTTCCAAGAGGGCATCGGTGATCTGTATCTCTCCTGCTTTTCCAGGTTTTGTCTCTCTGAGTATGTCAAAAATGTCCGGGGTAAGGATGTAGCGCCCTATGATTGCCATATTGCTGGGCGCATCTTTTGGATCTGGTTTTTCTACCATGTTGGTGACCCTGTAGGTATCTGTAGTTTCATCCACTAAGTTGCCTGCGATGACCCCATACTTGTCTGTTTGATCCAAAGGCACTTCTTCTACGGCTACGATGGAGCATTGGTACTTTTCATAGACTTCTATCATTTGTTTCAGCACACCGTCATTTTCGTTGGTACATAAATCATCTGCCAAGATAACCGCAAAAGGCTCTTTGCCTATGAGGGTTTCCCCTGTGAGAATGGCATGTCCTAAGCCTTTCATCTCAACTTGTCGGGTGTAAGAGAAGGTACATTTGGTGATAAGTGAACGGATTTGTCGCAGTAGGAATTCTTTACTTGTTCCTTTAATCTGATGTTCAAGTTCATAAGAGATGTCAAAATGGTCTTCAATGGCTCTTTTGCCTCGACCCGTAATGATAGCCATCGTAGTCAGTCCCGCTTCTACAGCCTCTTCTACACCATACTGGATCAGGGGTTTGGTAAGAATCGGAAGCATCTCTTTGGGTGTTGCTTTAGTAGCAGGTAAAAATCGTGTACCGTAACCCGCAGCTGGGAATAAACATTTTTGTATCATAGGAAATCCATTTTATTTAGTTTGGCGTATTATATCGCATAAGGACTAAGAGTCTGAAATATTAGAGTAATGCTTTTGCTTGCTTTATCAACTGATTGACTTCCTTTTCATAGTATTTGGCTAAGGATTCATTGTTTGATTCAAAGCGTGTGACAAGTACAGGTGTGGTATTGCTGGCTCGAACCAGTGCCCACCCTTGCTCAAAGTTGATACGTACGCCATCTACATCAATGATATCGACTATACGGGGGAAATTAACTGGCGGATGCACAAGAAGTTTTTTGATCGTATCTATAATGGCAAACTTCTCTTCTTCTGTGGTTTCTACTTTTATCTCTTCAGTGGAAAAAACCTGAGGCAGGGCGTCAATTTCTTTATCGAGGTCTATACCGTCATGGATGAGTTCAAGCATTCTGAGTGTCGCATAGATGGCATCATCATAACCAAAATAGCGATGTTTGAAAAAGATATGACCACTAACTTCACATGCCAGATCTGCACCTACTTCTTTCATTTTTACTTTGAGATTGGAGTGTCCGGTTTTATACATAATCGTTTTTGCACCGCGACGTTCAAGTTCATCGTACATGACCTGCGAACATTTTACTTCCCCGATAACAATGGGGTTCTGCATTTTCATCGCATAAAGCAGAGCCATCTGATCACCTTTGATGTTGTACTTGTGTGTAAGAACTGCAATACGATCTGCATCTCCATCATAGGCAAAAGCGATATCACCTTCTTTTGCCAAAGCAGCTTTGACATCGGCAAGATTTTTTTCTACTGAAGGATCGGGATGGTGGTTTGGAAATGTACCGTCTGGTTCAAGATAAAGTCCGGTATAGTTAAAATGCAAAGCATCAAAAATAGCTGTAATCACCGTATCTGCAACACCATTTCCTGCATCTATGACAATTTTTTTAGGGAAGTTTTTAAGATGGGTAAACTCTTTTATCATAAAAGCTATATAGGGTGTTTTGACATCTATTTCAGTTTTAGTCGTATTGTCGGGGATGACAAAATCCTGATTGGAGATAATCTCATCTCCCAGAGCATAAATCGCTTCTCCAAAAAAAGGGCTCTTGTCAACGGTGATCTTAAAGCCGTTGTACTCACTGGGGTTGTGGGAACCTGTAATCATGATCGAAGCATCGGTTCGAATGCCATCAAATTCAATATAATTACTGAAGTAATTGACCGGTGTTGCCACCATGCCCATATCTAAAACCCTGCAGCCAGCGGCATTGAGTCCAGATGTAAGGTAGTCTCTAAGCAAAGGAGAGTGTGACCGTGCATCATAACCGATGGCAACAACCTTGGCTCCGCCTATTTTTTGTCCAAGGTGGTAGCCTATAAGTTTGACAGAGGTTTCATTGAGTTCTTTTCCAAAAATACCGCGTATATCATACTCTCTAAAGATGCTCTTTTCTATAGGATATGTCATGAGTTAGACTCCTTGTACCCATTTGGATTATTCGATTGCCAGCGCCAGCTGTCTTTGCACATCTCGTCAATGCCTCGCTGTGCTTCCCATCCTAATACTGCTTTGGCATATGCGGGATCTGCAAAACACTCTGCGATGTCACCTGCTCGTCTTGGTGCGATTGTATAGGGCACCTTTTTGCCCGAAGCTGCTTCAAAAGCTTTGAGCACTTCGAGAACCGAATAGCCTTTTCCCGTACCAAGATTGATGGTCATTACTTCAGAAAAAGTATTCATCTTGTCTAGTGCTTTGACATGTCCGTCTGCAAGATCCATCACATGGATGTAGTCTCTTACCCCCGTACCGTCCACCGTGTTGTAATCATCGCCAAATACACTTAAGCAGGCTCTTGTACCGATAGCTGTTTGTGCAATAAACGGCAGTAGGTTATTGGGGATGCCGTTGGGATCTTCTCCGATGGTGCCGGACTCATGCGCCCCAATGGGGTTAAAATAGCGCAGTAAAACGATTTTCCATGTCTTGTCTGAGACATAGAGATCGCGTAACATCTCTTCTATAAAAAGTTTTGATCTTCCGTAAGGGTTTGTTGCCGAAAGGGGAAAGTCTTCTCTGATGGGTGTCGTGTGTGGGTCGCCATACACTGTGGCAGAAGAGCTAAAGACGATGGACTTGCATCCGTGTGCTGCCATGACTTGACAGAGTACCAGTGTGCCGTAGATGTTGTTGTCGTAATATTCAAGCGGCTTCTCTACAGACTCACCCACTGCTTTAAGACCGGCAAAATGAATGACGGCATCTATGGTATAGCGCTCAAATACACGGTTCAAGTCCTCTTTGTTGCGAATATCACCTTCCATGAGAGGGATCGTTTTGCCCATAATCTTTTCAACCCTTGAGATGCTCTCTTTGGAGGCATTGCAAAAGTTATCAAAAACCACAATATCATACCCTGCCTCAAGTAGCAAGATACAGGTATGTGAGCCGATATATCCGGCACCACCGGTTACTAAAATACGCAAAAAAATCCTTTTTAACTAGCGTGTGTGTTAGAATTTAAAAACCAAACTTCATACCGCCGTAAAAACTGTCATTGAAGGTTTTGTCAATTGTTATGTATTCTGTGTCGATGTTGCGGTAGCCTGCAAAAAGATGAAGGCTGGGTGCGAGCTGCATATTGGCTTCTGCCCTAAATTCTTTGTAATGTTCTGCGTCACTGAAGCTCAGAACAGCAGGAGAATAGGCAAAAGTCGCAGCAAGAGAAGTGGTTGGAATGGCACTGTCTAAAGGCAAAGTGTAGATGGCTTTCCCATAAAGTGGCAAAGCAGAGAAACTGTCGGCAAAAACAAACTTTGCACCCAGTCCAAAAGCAAGACCTTCTGCACCTTCAAAGGTGTTTTGCGCACCAAGACCGATGGAGCCCAGGTCATCCCCATCGGCATAGAGATAGGATGCATCAATCAAATAACTCATACCGCCCTCAGAATACTCTGCAAATGTATTGAGATCAACTGAAGCCAGAACTTCAACATCTTTATCATTGACATCAAATCCGATACTGCTTTGCGCATAGATTGAGGTAAGTGTTAACAAAGAAGAGAGTAAGATTTTTTGGATATTCACGATAAATCCTTTGAGATATATGCCGCTATGATACCATAACTTTCTCTAAGCTTTAGTCCGCCGGGCGGTAGTTTTTCTCTTTTTCCAGCCGTTCTTGTTTCATTTTTTCTTGAAAGGCTTTTTTCTTCTCTTGCATCATCGCTGCATCCTGCAAGTCTTCTTCATTGTCGTGACGCACAGCATCGATAAACTTGCTGTGGTCATCAAACTGTCCTGTCCTCACAGCCCAAATCAGAGCCAATAGTCCTATGGCTCCCAAAAGAGTGGAGATGCCTATCATGAGTACAACAATGCTTTCACTCATCATTTATCCTTAAATGTTAAATTTTTGATACGTAAAGAGTTCCCTACAACCACCAATGAGCTGAGTGACATGGAAAAGGCAGCTACCAGCGGATTGACAAAGCCCATGACAGCTAGAGGTACGGTGATGGTATTGTAAAGCAATGAAAAGCCCAGATTTTCTTTCACGGCACCATAGGTTCTGCGTGAGAGTCTGTATGCTTCCTCGAGACTTTCAAATTTCTCATCTAAAAGCACGACATCACTGACGCTGATAGCCACATCTGCCCCATTTCCCATCGCTATGGCGATGTCTGAAGAGGCAAGTGCCAGTGCATCGTTGATGCCGTCTCCCGCCATGACAACTACCTCACCTGCTTGATGTAAGTCTTGTATGATGCCTGCTTTGTCTTGGGGAAGCAGTTTGGCATAAACCTGTTCAATCCCTACCGCTGAAGCGACTTTTTGGGCACTGCGTTCATGGTCTCCTGTCAGCATGATGACTTTGATGCCTAGGTTTTTGATGTTTTGTATGGTTTCGGCTGCACCGCTTTTGATGGTATCACTGAGTTCAAAACGTGCCACAAGTTGGTTGTTGACGGTAAAAAAGAAGAGCGTATTCTCCGAATCGCTGCTGACATGGACATCTTGAGTCTGAAGCAGTTGCGCATTTCCGCCAAGGAGATTTTGGGTTTGGTATCTTGCCTTGATGCCTTTTGCTTCAATGCTGCAAATCTCTTCAAGAATGCGTGTCTCAAGTGTTTCGTAACTGTTTTCAAGGTAGCTCTTGATGCCTTTGGAGACAGGGTGGTTGGAGGTAGCAACCAGTGCATAGAGCAGTGAAGCCTCAAACCCTTCAAATAAATCAGCCTGAACCACAGAGGGTTTGCCCTCGGTGATAGTACCTGTTTTATCCAGAGCCAGCACCGTGCTTTTTGCCATCGTTTCAAGAAAGGTAGCTTCTTTGAAGAGTATACCTCTTTTGGCAGCCAAACTGATGCCCACCAGTGTCGCCATAGGCGTTGCCAAACTTAAAGCACAAGGACAGGCGATGACAATAACTGAAATACCGACAATGAGCGCCTGTTCAAAACTCTCTGCCCAAAAATACCAGCCTGCAAAGGTACATAGAGCAATCAGCAAGATGGTACTCGAAAATCGTCCCGAAATAACATTGGCAAGCTGTTCAATGCGGGGTTTTTTGGTAATGGATTCTTCAAGTAAATTTACGATGGAAGTGAGCATGGAGCTTGAGACATCTTTGCTCGCTTCGTAATGCAGTACTGAATCCAGACAGATCGAACCGCTGAGAATCATATCTCCTTGTTTTTTGTAAACAGGTTCGTTCTCTCCTGTGAGTGAAGACTCATCAAATGAGCCTTGACCCCATACCACTTCGCCATCTATGACCACTTTTTCACCCGGCTTGAGTTCGATGGTGTCCCCTATGATGATATTTTCGATGCTAACCAGAGATTTGACACCGTCTTTGAGCGTGGTGACTTCAGTGGGCGTGCTTCCCATCAGCCCATCAAGGGTATCAACCGCAGATTTTTTGCTTAAGACTTCCAGGTATTTCCCCACCAGCACAAAGGTAATAATCATCGTCACTGAGTCAAAATAGACCTCTCCCTTTTGGCTTATCATCGCATAGATAGAGTAGATGTACGCAGAAGTAGCACCCGTGGCAACCAGTGTATCCATATTGACCATACGGTTTTTGTAGCCATAGTACGCAGAGCGGTAGAAAATCCATCCTGAGTAAAATAGCACAGGCGTAGCCAAGATAAATTCAGCCACATTGAGTATGTTTTTGAAGGATTGTTCTATCCCGCTAAAGTACCCGGCATAATGCGCGATGGCAAGCCACATGATATTCATCGAACCAAATACAGCCACCAAGATACGTGTATAATAGGTCTTGCGGGTAGAAATAGCACGCTCTTCCTGCAGGGCTGGGTCATACGGGTAGGCATTGTAGCCTATGGAGCGTATGGTGTGGATGAGTTCTGATAATTTGACTACTTCAGGATCCCAGACAATTTTGGCTTTGTTGTTGGTGTAGTTTATGGTGGCTTCTATGACCCCGTTTGTTTTGTGAAGGATTTTTTCATTGAGCCACACACAGGCAGAACAGTGTATGCCTTCGATGATGAGGTGTATCTTGTTCAGTCCCTGCTCATCTGTTGTGATGTATTTGTTTTTGAAGCCTTCGAGGTCAAATTTTTCCAGATTGCTCTCATCTTGTATGGCGGGCTGAAGTGTGGTAGTGCCCAGTTTGTCATAAAAGCTGTCTAGCCCTTGGTCGTTCAGCAGATGATAAACTCCTTGACACCCTTTACAGCAGAAAAAAAGCGCTTTGCTGCCTTCTTTTTCTTTAATCATGACATCTTGCGAAAAAGTGAGGTTACAGTGTGTACATGGTATCTCTGCCAAGTGTTTCCTTTTTGCTGAGGTTTAAAAATAGTGTTGTGTGATTTTATCTAAATCTGTGTAAAATCCACTATGGAAAATACACTCATCTTGCCTCTCATTCTTCTTTTTGTAGAACTTTTTGAAGCCTATGTGCAGCGTTCGCAAACACTTTTAGGGGTTTTGGAAAAACTCTACAGCTATTATGCAAAAAATATTTTTTTATTTTTCCTCATACAGCCAAGTTTTTATGTCGTCATCGGCATCATCATGTTTACGGGTGTACTAAACTTTAGTATGGTTTTCATCTTGGCACTCAAAATCTTTGATATGTTTTACAAGATGGAACTCATCAAAAAGGTGTACTTGGAACGCGATGTCTCACAGGAGTTGGCGGAGATCTTAGCGTGGCGTATCCCCCCTGGTTTTTTTCTCATGGGCGCAGGGCTTTATCCTTTTGTGTTGTATTATGCATTGGTATAAGTGTATTAATATGCTTTTCAGTCAAAAACGATTATAATGTGGCAACTACACCTAGCCTAAGCTAGCGTAACAATCTCCATAATGCATATTTACACAAGAGGACCTATGAGCGATACCACAGCTGAAAATAAAAAAGCGCCAAACGGCAACAGCGCCAACAGAAAAAACAGAACCCATGTACCAGTAGACGGCTACAAGATAGAAAATCTCCAACAACTTCCCCTGACTGAACTGGTCACCATAGCCAAAGAAGTCAAAGTAGAAAACCCCAATGAATTTCAAAGAAAAGACCTTATTTTTGAAATCCTCAAATCGCAAGTCAATCAGGGCGGATTTATCCTTTTTACGGGTATCTTGGAAGTGATGAATGACGGTTTTGGTTTTTTACGCTCCATCGACGGAAACTTTGCCAACTCAGACAACGATACCTATGTAAGCGGCACCCAAATCAAACGATTTGCGCTTAGAAATGGTGATATCGTCACGGGTCAAGTACGTTCTCCCAAAGAACAGGAAAAATACTACGCACTTTTGAAGATCGAAGCCATCAACTATTTGGCACCCGAAAAATCAAAACAAAGACCGCTGTTTGACAACCTTACTCCACTGTATGCCATGGAGCAACTCAAGCTTGAGTATAATCCTATGAAAATGACGGGACGGGTACTTGACCTCTTTACGCCTATTGGCAAAGGGCAAAGAGCATTGGTGGTTGCACCTCCAAGAACAGGTAAGACAGAGCTACTTAAAGAACTTGCACACGGCATCACCCACAATAACCCTGATGCTTCTTTGATGGTGTTGCTAGTTGATGAGAGACCTGAAGAGGTGACCGATATGCAACGCTCGGTTAAAGGTGAAGTCTACTCTTCCACGTTTGATCTACCTGCACAAAACCATGTCAGAACGGCTGAGATGGTTATCGAAAAAGCCAAAAGACGCGTTGAAATGGGCAAAGATGTCATCATCCTGCTAGACTCCATCACTAGACTTGCGCGAGCCTACAACACCGTGACCCCAAGTTCAGGTAAAGTACTCTCCGGTGGTGTCGATGCCAATGCGCTTCATAAACCAAAACGCTTTTTTGGAGCAGCCAGAAACATCGAAGAGGGTGGTTCTTTGACTATCATTGCCACGGCACTCATCGACACGGGAAGCCGTATGGATGAGGTCATCTTTGAAGAGTTTAAGGGTACAGGTAACTCGGAAGTGGTACTGAGTCGTCATGTCTCTGAGAAGCGTATCTACCCTGCAATTGATGTGACCAAATCAGGTACAAGAAAAGAAGAGCTGATGATGAAACCAGAGACACTGCAAAAAGTCTGGGCACTTAGAAATGCGATGCAGAACATGGAAGAGGCAGAGGGCTTGAAGTTCCTTTTCTCAAAGATGATGAAAACAAAGAGTAATGAAGAGTTTTTGTCTATTATGAATGAAGGTGCATAAATACGCGATAGCGTTATTAAAGCTTAGGAGTACGGCTTGTTGAAGATCGGTGTGTTTGATTCTGGTTTGGGTGGTTTGACGGTAGTACAAGCCATGACAAAGTGTATTAGAGGTGCTGAGATTTTCTATGTTGCCGATACGAAAAATGCCCCTTACGGTGAAAAAACATCTGAACAAATCCTCCACTTTTCTCTTGCCCTCACGCAGTACCTAATCGATACCCATCAGATAGATGCACTCATCTTAGCCTGCAATACAGCAACCTCTGCCGCCATCGAAAAACTACGTAAACGGTATCCCTCCTTAATCATCATTGGAACAGAACCGGGCATCAAGCCTGCTATTGCACAAACAAAGACAGGAAAGATAGGGGTTATGGCGACACCTGCAACCTTGCAGGGTAACAAATACCAAAATCTTGTGGCGACTCTTTCTTTAGATAAAAACATACAGATGTTTGAACAGGCGTGCCATGGTTTGGTCGAGCAGATAGAAAAAGGTGAGATAGACACTCCACAAACCAATGAAATGCTTGAAGGGTGGCTTTGTGTGATGCGTGAAGCGAATGTCGATACGATTGTGCTTGGATGTACCCATTATCCTCTCATCAGTGAAACGATTGAAAAGATTATGCACCATAAGGTTAAGCTCATCCATACAGGTGATGCGATATCTAGGCATTTGCTTGCTTTGAGTAGCCAAAAAGGACATCACAATGTAGGAGATATTGCGGTACATCTCTATGTGACCGGTAAGATCAATATAAAGATGGTTGAGAGTATTTTGGATGGGTATGCCAGTCTCTCGTTTGTCAAAATCAAAGAGCCTTAGCATTAGCTATAGTTATTTTTTTTTATCAAAGAGTGTTTATTGTAAACTTATCTGTGCTACAATAACCTTATACGGTTCTACTGTATTGAAAAAGCCAACTTTGTTGTGGATTAAGGATGTAAAAATGAAAAATGTCTTAGAAAGCTTTGCTATATTTTTGGTTGGACTTTTGACTTTGGGTATTGTCTATTTGATTATTCAGTACAATATGATTGATGAGAGCAATATCGTTACTGTAGTGGATGAAAGTGCGTATGCAGCACCGGCTACGACTGGCGCAGAAGGCGGAGATGATATCGATGCAGAGATCGATGCGGAGATCGATGCCGAATAAACTGTTAGATTGCTTTAGAGTAATCCAATTGCTTCTTTAACATGGAGCATTTTAGTTTGCGCGATGGCTCTGGCTTTTTGTGCACCCTCTTTTAAAATATCATGTACTTCATCCATATGGGTGAGGTAGTACGCGCGTTTTTCTCTTGCTTCGCCCAACTCTTCCCAGATCAACTCTTTGAGATATTTTTTGAAGTGTCCATACCCTTCTTTGCCACTTTTGTAGCGTTCCTGAAGTTCTATTTTTTGTGACTCGTCTAAAAAAAGTGAAGCTAATGCGTAGATATTGTCACCTTCAAACTCCAAAGGTTCACCTAAAGGTGTTGAGCTTGATACAATTTTATTGCACCGCTGTTGAAGCGCTTTTTCATCCATAAAGAGATCAATGGCATTGCCGTAACTTTTACTCATCTTTTGCCCGTCTATACCGGGAATCGTCGCAAGATCTTCTTGTACCATATGTTCAGGGAGGGTAAAGATGTCGCCGTATTCATTGTTGAACTTTATGGCGATATCGCGTGTCATCTCTACATGTTGTATCTGGTCTTTGCCTACAGGGACTTTTTGGGTGTCAAGCATCAAGATGTCTGCCGCCATCAGTACAGGATAGGAAAAAAGCGCGTGGTTCGCAGCAATCCCTTTAGCAACCTTGTCTTTGTAGGAGTGTGCACGCTCCAACAGTCCCATGGGGGTAAATTTGGAGAGTATCCAGTAGAGTTCGAGCACTTCAGGCATATCGCTTTGTACCCAAAAGGTTGTTTTTTCGGGATTAATGCCCAAAGAAAGATAATCGACTGCGGCATCGATGGTGTATTGCTTCAGTGTGGCTGCATGTTTTGAGGTGGTGAGTGAATGGTAGTTAGCGATAAAGGTAAAAAGTTCATGCTCTTCCTGAAGCTCCACCATCGGCTTCATCGCACCAAAATAGTTTCCTATATGAAGCTTCCCTGAAGCTTGTATTCCTGTTAGTACACGCATAATCTATCCTCAAAAACTTTTGGGCGATTATACCGAAGTGTTTGTAAAAAACTTATGCCTCGTCATCATCCACTCTTTGACCGCGCTTTCTGGCTACGATGTCCAAAGGCACACCCTCAAAGTCAAATCTTTCTCTAAAAAAGTTAGCTAAGTAACGTTTGTAAGAGAAATGGATAAACTCCGGTCGGTTAGAGATGAGTGCTATTTTGGGAGGTTTTGTCTCGTACTGCGTGGCAAACTTGATGTTGACTGCTGCGCCGTTATGTGAGGGGACATGGTGTCGTCTGATAGCGGCACGCAGTGTGTCATTGAGTTCAGAGGTGGGGATGCGTTGTTGGTAGCGTTTGTAGATGGCGGTTATCTGGTCGAGTATTTTGTGTACGCGTAAGCCTGTTTTGGCTGAGATGGTGATAAACGGTGCGTAGTGTAAAAACTTGAGTTCATCACGGATGTCATCGACCACTTCTTCATAGCTTCTGTCTTCTTTGATATCCCATTTGTTGAGCACGATCAGACATGCCAAGCGATACTCTTCGATGAGTCCTGCCACTCTCTCATCCAGTTCGGAGATTTGTTTGGTAGAGTCCAGCACCAGCAGTACAATGTCAGCCTCTTTGAGCATGTCTGTGGTACGGGTGAGGGCAAACTTTTCGATGCCTACGATTTTGGAGCGTTTTCTGATGCCCGCGGTGTCGATGAAGGTTATCTCATGCCCGTCATGCTCGATGGTCTCATCGATGGGGTCTATGGTCGTACCTGCAACGTCAGAGACGATGGTACGTTCTTTGCCTATGAGTGCATTGAGTAGTGAGCTTTTGCCTGTGTTTACCCGTCCGATGATAGCAACACGGATTTTATTGTCTGCTTCAGGTAAAGGGGTGGAGTTGATGTCACGCACTATGTCCATAAAAGGGTCAAAGTCTGTATCTTCAGTGAGTTCCAGACCCGTTTCTTCTTCAGGTGGAGCAGGGATATGCTGCTCCATCCACGCGTAAAAATCGTTGAAATAACGGTTATGACTGACAGAGAGAGGAAAAGTGGCATCCGCACCAAACTCCAAAAATTCCCAATACCGCTCTTCTTCTTTGTCGTTATCGATTTTATTGACCAAGAGTGCCAGCGGTTTGTTCATACTTTGCAGTTCATAAAAAAGGGCTTTGTCTTCTTCATTGGGTATGGATTTACCATCGACCATATAGAGGATGATGTCTGCTTCTTTGGCTGCACGCAGAGAAAAGGCTGCTACTTTGGAGAAAAGTTCACTGGAGTAGTCGATACCTCCGGTGTCCACTATCTCAAAATCACGATTTTGTGAGATGGTAACGATACGTTTTTTGATATCTCTGGTCGTGCCACTCTGGTCAGAGGTGATGGCGTCTCTTTGTCTTGCCAAACGGTTGAACAATGAGCTTTTGCCAACATTGGGGCGGCCTACTATGGCTACTTTTTTAAGTTCTTGCATCTAATTATTTCTTTCTTGATAAGTGATGCAATTATAGCATAGTTTTAAGAGACCACTGTTTTGGGTTGGCGGATTATGCTACACTTCGCTAAAAAGAAGGTTGGTCTTGAAAAAAATACTCTACACGATGGACAGAGGGATTCTTTTTATGCTTCTGGCTTCTTTTAGTTTTGCCGTGATGGGAGGATTTGCCAAAGTAGTCTCTCAGGTTTTGCCCCCTGTGGAAGTAACCTTTTTTCGTAACATTTTTGGTGTGATAGTTGTTGGGATTGCCATCTACAAGGTACCGCTGAAACAAAAAGGCGGTAAACCATTGTTGCTTTTTTTTCGCGGTTTTATGGGGTTTGCCGCACTCTTGGCATATTTTTACATCATGGCGCATATTCCTTTGGGCGAAGCAGTCACGTACAATAAAACCTCACCGCTCTTTGTAGCCCTTTTTGCCTATATCTTTCTTCATGAAAAGCTTCACTCCAGTGCTTTGATTGCGGTGGTGATTGGCTTTATTGGTATCGTTCTAGTAGCTCAGCCAGAGGGTGGCTCATTTGACAAATATGACATTTTGGGTATCTTCTCAGGCATCGGTGCAGCCTTGGCATACACGTCCATTCGTGAACTGCGAAACTATTATGATACCAGAGCGATTGTGATGTCATTTATGGGTGTGGGGAGTGTCGCGCCTCTGCTGTTGATGCTGATGACACCGTTTGTAAAGGTCTCAGAGGAGTTTGACTGGATGTTTTCACCCTTTGTCATGCCACAAGGCATAGAGTGGGTGTATGTGCTGGCTGTTGGTATGTTTGCAACTATCTCACAACTCTTGATGACAAAAGCCTATGAGCTCACCAAAGCAGGCATCGTTGGAACCATTAGTTACAGTAACATACTCTTCGCCCTCATCATAGGGATGATGCTGGGCGATCCTGTACCTGATTTTTGGACAGTTTTGGGTATAATTTTAGTCATACTATCAGGTCTACTCGTAGCCCTTCCCAAAGGAATAAAATGATACTTATAGCAGGACCTTGTGTCTTAGAAAGCAGAGACAATGTGATGCGCATCGCAGAAGCACTCATGCCTTATCATGAAGACTGCACCAAGGAGTTTTACTTCAAAGCCAGTTTTGACAAAGCCAATCGCACCAGTTTGGATAGCTTCAGGGGGCCTGGGCTACAAGAAGGTCTTAAAATGCTCCAAGAAGTCAAAGAACAGTTTGGGTATAAGATACTCACTGATGTGCATGACTATACTCAGCCTGCATCTGCGGCGGAGGTAGCCGATGTGCTTCAGATCCCCGCTTTTTTGTGTCGTCAAACTGATTTGCTAGTGGCAGCGGCCAAAACAGCAGCCACAGTTAACATCAAAAAAGGGCAGTTTTTAGCCCCTGCGGCGATGGAACACTCGGTAGGAAAAGTGCTTAAAACAAGAGGTTTTGACGGTCCAGTAAGTTACGAGAACGCTAAAAAATACAATGTTTGGCTGACTGAGCGAGGGACTACTTTTGGGTATGGAAATCTTGTGGTCGATATGCGTGGACTTAAAATCATGCGTGAGTTTGCTCCTGTAGTGTTTGATGCGACACACTCAGTACAGATGCCAGCCAGTGGCGGAGCAACCAGTGGTGGCGATGCTTCTTTTGTGCCGTATCTTTCCCGTGCTGCCGCAGCAGTGGGTGTGGATGGTTTCTTTTTTGAGACCCATTTTGACCCAAGTTGTGCCCTGAGCGACGGACCCAACATGATAGAACTCACGAAGCTCAACGCACTCATAGAACAGATTGATGCTATCAGAAGCATTGTAGAGTAGCGCAAAAACTGAGCCAAAGGTGAGGCTTTAGTGAGAGGAATTGTAGAGGAGCTTTGCTTCTGTACAAGGAGAAATTTAATATAAAGGATGAATATGAAAACAGTAGAAGGCAATTTGCAAGTAGATAAGAGTAAAAAAGTAGCCATCATCAATGGCAGATTTAACCATTTTATTACAGACAGACTGGTAGAGGGTGCGGTGGATGCATACGCAAGACACGGTGGAAACCCGGATGATTTGGATCTTATCTTGGTGCCGGGGGCATTTGAGATACCTTTGGCACTCGATAAGGCTTTTGCTTCAGGGAAATATGACGCAGTGTGTTGTTTGGGTGCAGTGATCAGAGGTGCAACACCGCATTTTGACTATATCTCTGCAGAAGCGACCAAAGGTGTGGCTTCAGTCACGCTCAAGTACGGTAAACCGGCAACCTTTGGTGTACTCACGGTTGACAGCATCGAACAGGCGATCGAAAGAGCAGGTACCAAAGCAGGTAATAAAGGTGCTGAGGCGATGGTCGGACTCATTGAAGTCATTAACTTGTATGGGCAATTGCAATAATGGCGACACGACATCAAGCGCGCACAGCCGTGATAGGGTTGTTGTATGCCTATGACTTGGGCAATCAAAACATCGCCAAATTTCAAGATGAGATCTTGGAAGAGGGTAAGATCCGTAACAAACAAAAAGAATTTTCTGAATCGTTATTTGAAGGATGTATCCAAAATCTTGAGCTGATAGATACTGAAATCAAAAAGCATATGAAAGAGTGGGATTATGAGGGCATCGGAAAAGTTGAAAAAGCCATCATGAGACTGGGCGCGTATGAGATACTAGTTGTAAAAACGGACAGAGCGATTATCATTAATGAAGCCGTGGAGCTGGCTAAAGCTCTGGCAGATGAAAAGTCGCCACAGTTCATCAACGGTGTTTTGGACGCCATAGGCAAAGAGCACTAAAAAAAGCATTAAAAAGGAGAGAGTGTGACAGCAATGATGTCAAAACGGATGAGTATCGATGAAGCAGTCGCACTCATCCAAACAGCCGACCTTAAAAAACTCGGGCAAATGGCGCTTGCACGTAAAAAAGAGTTACATCCAGAAGGAGTAACAACCTTTGTAGTGGATAGAAACATCAACTATACCAATATCTGTTGGGTGGATTGTAAGTTTTGTGCCTTTTATACCCATGAGAAAAAAGAAGATGCCTACATCCTGAGCTTTGAAGAAATAGACCAAAAGATAGAGGAGCTCTTAGCCATAGGGGGCACGCAGATACTTTTTCAGGGTGGTGTGCATCCCAAACTGGAGATAGAGTGGTATGAAGATCTGGTTGAGCATATTTCAAAGAAATACCCGCAAGTCACCATTCACGGTTTTTCTTCCATAGAGATAGACTATATCGCCAAGCGCTCCAAGATCAGCATCTCTGAAGTCCTCGCAAGACTCAAAGCTAAAGGGCTCAGTTCCATTCCGGGTGCAGGTGCGGAGATACTTTCTGACAGAGTCAGAGACATCATCGCACCTAAAAAGCACGACAAGGACACATGGTTGGATGTACACCGTCAGGCGCATAAACTCGGTATCAAGTCTACTGCTACGATGATGTACGGTACGGTGGAAACGATTCGAGAGATCGTCGAGCATTGGGACTATATCCGCCAGCTGCAAGATGAAACGGGTGGATTTAGAGCGTTTATCATGTGGTCGTATCAAAGTGATCATACGCAGCTCAAAAGAGAACTGCCGACCATCACCAAGACAACACCCAATCAGTATTTGCGTTATTTGGCAGTAGCGAGGCTTTTTTTGGACAATGTACCCAATATACAAAGTTCATGGGTCACACAAGGCTCATACATCGGTCAGATGGCACTGCTTTTTGGTGCCAATGATCTGGGTTCAACCATGATGGAAGAAAATGTGGTCTCTGCAGCCGGGGCGAAAAATGAGATGAATCAGGAAGAGATGATACGGCTTATTCGTGATATTGGTGAGAAGCCGGCTAAACGTAATACGGCGTATGAGATTTTGGAGAGGTTTTAAGCTTTTTTGATTTGGCAAAGTGCCACTTGTTTCAACCGTGGCAATGTTATCTTTTTCTTTTTTTAGAAAAAAGAAAGAAAAAATCGTCGTTCCTCACAAAACGTTTCGCTTTCAAGGGTGTTCGGAACGACAGTGCACACGCTGTGTGATTTATGAGGATATTCATGAAAAAAATATTTTTACTATTGTGTATAGTACAAGGAGCATTGATGGCAGCATCACTAGAAGAGATAGAGTTAAACCAAAGTACGATACCGATTGTGTTTGAGGAGGGGGATTATATTCCTATCGTCTCCATTCAGTTGGTCTTTAAAAATGCGGGGCATTTGAGCAACACCAAAGACGGTTTGGCAGATATGGCGGCAAAACTCCTCAATGAAGGAACGGCAAAAGAGGGAAGTGTGGGCTTTGCTACTAAGCTGGATGCCCATGCAGTCGATATCGGCGCGCATGTCGGGCGTGAAACCTTTGCCATTGAAGTCTCTGCACTCAAAAGCGAATTCGCTTATGCGGTCGATCGCCTAGAAGAGCTCCTCAAAGATCCAAACTATACAGCCGAAGCACTGGGGCAGATCAAGCACCAGAAGATAGGCTGGCTGATGCAAAAGAAGAGTGACTTTGACTACATTGCGGGAAGTGCCTTGCGTAAGACACTCTTTAAAGATTCTGCTTTGGCAAAGCCTTATGATGGCACGGTAGAGAGCATAGAAAGCTTGAGCCTTGAAGAGATAAAATCGTTTATACAAACCCACTTGGGCTATAACAATGCCATCGGTGTAGTCGGCGGTGACATCACCGCTACGGAGGCAAAAGTCTATGTAAAAAGATTGCTTTCACTCTTTCCTAAAGTAGCATACCAAGAAGTAGAAAATATACAGGCTTCTGCAAAAAAAGAAGTGGTATTTACTGGGGAAGATACCCAGCAGGCGTATATCTATTTTGGCGCACCTTTTTACTACTCGTATGATGCCAAGGATCAGCATAAGGCAAAGATTGCAGAGTATTTGCTCGGCGGTGCAGGTTTTGGCTCTCGTCTGATGGAAGAGATACGCGTGAAGAGAGGGCTTACTTATGGGGTTTACTCATCGTTGGTGCGCAGCAAAAGCGCGTCGTATCTGAGTGGGTATATGCAAACCAAACTCAGCACACAGGATGAAGCAAAAGCACTCATACAAGAAGTGGTTGATACCTTTGTCAAAAAGGGCATTACACAAAAAGAGCTGGATGATACGAAGAAATTTCTACTTGGATCAGAGCCTTTGCGCACCGAAACACTCTCCCAGAGACTGCATCGTACCTATAATGACTTTTATCTTGGCAGACCGCTTGATTTTGCCAAAGAGGAGTTAAAAAATATTGAAACCGTCACCCTAGATGAGGTGAATGATTTCATTAAAACCCATACGGAGTTATCTGATCTTAGTTTTAGTATTGTGACCAAAAAAGAAGCACCTGCTGCAAAATAATATGTCGATATGACATATTATTGCACCGTTTTTTGAAACTTTTGTAAACTGATTAAAACAAGAGGCGACTATGGAAGAGGCAAAGCAACTTTTTAAAAAACTCAAGATCCACACACTGCTGGATTTAGCCCTGCTTACCCCAACTTCCTATAACGATACCACACTCACTCTCACACCCCGGCTTGGCAAAGTCAATACACTTGAAGCAAAAGTCATCGAATCAAGTATTTATGCCGGAAAACTAAGAGTAACATTTTTGCTTATCAACTCAGGCAGACGGGTCTCTTCCACTTTTTTTCGTGCCACGCCTTATCATCATAAACTTTTTGAAGTAGGTAGCTCTCATTTCATACAAGGCAGGCTTGAAGAGTATAAGGGTTTTTTACAGATGTCACAGCCCAAGTCCATCAAGCAAGTAGGCAAGATCACCCCCAAGTATCAAACTGTTTTAAAAGAGAGTGAGATAACTTCGCTTATAGAGTGTTATGTCAATGAGCAAAATCTCTTCAATGCAGGACTTGACAGCAAAGAAGTCGCCACATTGCTTAGTATTCATTGTCCCAAAAGTATGCAAGAGGTGTATGAGGGTGGTACATTCAGACCTGAATTTGTGTCTATACTGAAGTTTGCTGAAGCTTACAATCACCTGGGGAAACTTCGAGGCAAAAGGGCAGACTTTCCTGCCAGAAGAGCATTAGGCGGAAGTATAAAACCTTTTGTGGATCACTTGCCGTTTACACTCACTACAGAACAGCAGGCAGTCATCGCACAGATACAAAAAGACCTCACAAGAGAAGATAAAGCAGCCAAACGCATGGTAGTGGGCGATGTCGGTTCAGGTAAAACGATGGTCATTCTTGCTGCGGCGATGATGGCATTGCCACATAAAAGTATCTTGATGGCTCCGACCTCTTTGCTTGCATTGCAACTGTATGAAGAAGCATGTAAATACCTTCCAAAAGAGGTCAACATCGCACTGGTAATGCAGGGTAATAATCAAGGCGACTATAGGAGTGCAGATTTCATCATCGGTACGCATGCCTTGCTTTATAAGGAAGACCTACCCGAGGTATCTTTAGTCATGATAGACGAACAGCACCGTTTTGGTACCAAGCAAAGACAAAGCCTTGAAGTATTGGCAGGTACGATAGAAGCATCAGATACCCAATCCCCTAAAAAACCGCATTTTATCCAGTTTTCTGCTACACCGATACCTAGAACACAAGCGATGATGGAGTCTGAACTGCTTGATGTGAGTCTCATTACCACTACCCCGTTTGAGAGAGAAGTGGTCACACAAACCATAGGAAAACAAGATTTCCCCAGACTGCTAGCGCACATCAAAGAAGAGATAGCACAGGAACATCAAGTTTTACTGGTCTATCCTTTGGTAGAAGAGAGCAGCGAAGTGCCTTACCAGTCGCTTGAAGAGAGCAGAGGATTTTGGGAAGAGAAGTTTGATGCTGTCTATGTCACTCACGGTAAAGACAAACTAAAAGAAGAAGTTTTGCTGGAGTTTAGAGAAAAAGGAAACATCCTTTTGGCAACGACCGTTGTAGAAGTGGGCATCTCTTTGCCTAGACTTACACTCGTGGTCATCGTAGGTGCAGAACGGCTTGGTCTTGCCACCTTGCATCAGCTTAGAGGCAGAGTAGGACGCAATGGGTTAAAAAGTTGGTGTTATCTCTACTCAAACACCCAGAACAACCCAAGACTTGAACAGTTCTGCCACACCAATAACGGCTTTGAGATCGCAAAACTCGATCTAAAATTTCGCAACAGTGGTGATATACTTGACGGTACCATCCAAAGCGGTCAAAAGTTCAAGTGGCTCGATATGGCTGAGGATGAAGAGATCATA
>JAABRH010000049.1 GCA_011391015.1 Sulfurovum sp. | reverse complement strand
TGCTGTAAGAGTTTTTGTTTTTGAGAAGTATTTGGATAAATACGAATCTTTAAAACTCTTAGCAATTAAGTTCCTTCTTGATTTGGTATTTTAATTTTACATGAATTTTAACTGTGATGATAAAAATACGACACAATGTCATATTTTTGTTCCTTATATCCCAACCCTTAACGGCGAGGGTTTACGGAACGAGTGCTAAATTTTATTGATAAAAATTACAGAGGCAAAAATACATTGCCTTGTAGAGAAAAAGCAGAAAGAGTTACGCTTCTTGTGTTGCTTCTGTAGCCTCAGCAGGTTCTTCAGATTGACTTTGTTCAGTTTGCAATGCTTCAATGTTTGCTTTGGCTATCTCTGCACTTACTTTCTTAACAACTATCGTCCAATCCACTTCATTGAATTTCAATGAATTCATCAAATCATGCCCTGTTGCTTTGATAACATCTGCAGATTTTTGTATACACGTAAAATCCCCTACTTCAAAGAGGAAAATCCCTACCTCGCCCACAGTAAGACCTTTGTCAATCAGTTCAACCATTCTGTCATAAAAATCATCATGCAAATGTCTTAAATCATATCTTTTCATACCGACCTCCTATCTGTCAACTTCGCCAAATACGATGTTGGTCGTACCAATAATCGTAACAACGTCTGCAATATATGTACCCACAAGAAGTTTTTGAAGTAATCCTGTATGGAAGAAACTTGGTGCTCTGCACTTGAGTCTGTACGCATACGGCTCACCCTCAGACTTGATATAGAAACCAAGCTCACCTTTTGGAGACTCTGTCGGCACATAGACTTCACCTTTTGGAGGTCTCATCCCCTGGGTTACAAGTACAAAGTGTTGCATCAATGCATAGTTCTGCGTCATAATATCTTCTTTGGTCGCTGAGATATATTTTGGAGCATGCGCCATAAGCTGAGGCTCAGTCTGCCCATACATAGGGATAAGCTGTCTCATGATACGTACAGACTGTTTCATCTCTTCCATATAAAGTCTGTAGCGCCCATAAGAGTCACATCTATCGCTCACCGGCACATCAAAATCAAGCTCGGCATAGAGTTCATACGGCTCTTCTTTTCTGATGTCATATTTTACACCTGAACCTCTCAGCATCGGTCCTGTACATCCCCAGTTTAGTGCATCCTCAGCAGAAATAACCCCTACATCTTCCAAACGCATTTTCCAAATACGGTTTTCTGTAAGCAGCGCTTCATAGGTGTGCTCAAGCTCGTACTCTACCTTGTCACAGAATGTCGCAAGATTTTCCAACCAGTTTGCAGGCAGGTCAAGAGGCACTCCCCCAATACGTACTGCCGAATGCGTCAGTCTTGCACCACAATAGTCCTCCATTAAGTCCATACCAAATTCACGCTCTCTAAAGGCATATAAAAAGACAGACATAGCCCCTACATCAAGTGCATGGGTTGCGATAAAAAAGAGGTGTGAAATCACACGATTGAGCTCAAGCAGCATCGTCCGAATCACCTGCGCACGTCTTGGCGCTTCGATGCCAAGGAGTTTTTCCACAGCCAAAGCATACGCATAGTTATTTGAAGTTGAGGCGATATAATCCAGTCTGTCCGTAGTCGGCAAAAATTCATTGTATGTCATATTTTCTGCCATTTTTTCAATGCCGCGGTGTAGATAACCGATATCCGGATAGGCTTTGACTACCTGTTCGCCATCAAGTTCAAGTACCAGTCTTAGCTGACCGTGTGCAGAAGGGTGCTGAGGACCAAAGTTGATAACCATCGTATTGTCATCACGCTCAAAATTGAGGTTTTCAAAAAATGGTGATAATTTATTTGCTACTTGCATCGACTCCCCTATCTTCGCTTGTCTAAAGTTTTAGACTCTTTTTTGTTGTAGTTTACCAACAAGGTTTCACTGTATTCAATCTCTTTTTGGGTTTCACCTTCTGAGATATCTGTACCAAATGGCACTTCATAACCGATGCGTGCAAAACGCTTGGTATCGTGTCTGTCCACTTTGGCAGGGTCTCTGTTTTCAGGTCCGATGATATCTCTGTATTCTTTCCCAAAAATCTTATCTACTTCATACCATGAGGCAAACTCATCTCCATGCAGAGGATAGGTTTTCAGTAAAGGATGGCCTTCCCAGTCATCAGGCATCAATATACGCTTGAGGAAAGGATGGTTATTGACTTTAATGCCGAACATATCGAACATTTCACGCTCTGCAAAATTTGCCGAGTTGAAAAGCGGTACGATACTCTCAATGGCTTCACCTTTTTTGATGCGGCACACTACTCTTGTTCTTTTGGCTTCATTGACATTGAGCAGTTGGTAAAAGAGTTCGAACTCACCGTCTTTTGCGAGATAATCCACCGCTGACTGCTCTGAACACTGTGTATAGCCACAGACTTCTTTGAGCGCTTTGATGACTGCAATATTGTCTCTTGCATCAATGTGTACAATCAACTGCCCAAGCTCTACATGAGCCTCTTTTGCCAATGCGCCAAGCGTTGCTACAACGCCTGTAAAATGCGCGTCTGAAACCTCTTCTCTAGGCACACGCGGTGCAACCCAAAATCTGTCTGTATAATACGACTTGCCCTGTACATTGTCTTTTGGTACATATTTACGCATTAGATTAGCCTCGCTCTTTTACCTGTTTGATTGGTCAAATCCTGTTTGGTATTTTTTTTCATGTCTGCAGACTCTCTGCGAATCTTTTTTTGAAGCATCATCATCGCATACTGAAGTGTTTCAGGGCGCGGTGCACATCCTGGTAGGTAAATGTCCACGGGGATAATACGATCCACACCCTGCACAGTGGCATAGGTGTTGAACATACCGCCGGTGTTGGCACAACTTCCCATAGAAATAACCCATTTTGGCTCTGTCATCTGATCATACAGTCTTCTTGCAAACTCCGAGTGTTTCTTGGAGAGTGTACCTGCGAGTATCATCACGTCTGCCTGTCTTGGAGAAGCTCTAAAGATGGTTCCCATACGGTCAAAGTCATAACGCGATGCACCCGATGCCATCATCTCTATCGCACAACAGGCAAGTCCATACGTCAGCGGCCAAAGTGAGTTTGAACGCCCCCAGTTTACCAGTTTGTCTACCGAAGTCAGTGCTATCGGCAAGCCAGCTGAACTGGCATAATTTACTTGATGCTGTGCCATTCAAGTGCTCCTTTTTTCCATGCATATACAAATCCGATTGTAAGCAACAAGATGAACAATATCATCTCTGCAAATCCAAACCATCCAAGCAATTTAAAGTCAATCGCCCAAGGGAACATAAAAATGATCTCCACATCAAACAATATAAACAAAAGCGCTATCAGGTAAAACTGGGTAGAAATCGTATTGGGTTGTTTCGTGACTTCAGGACCACACTCATAAATACTGAGTTTCAGCCTTTCTGTGTCAAGCCGTGCAAATTTTCGTGAAACGAAACGTGCCGCCCATAACGTCGCAGGGAAGGCTACCGCTGTGAGCGCAAATAAAACAAAGACACCGAAATACGGGTGTTCTGTAAGTACATGAGTCATACTGATTCCTTAAGTTTTTTCTTTCATTTTCTCCACAGTAAAAAGCAGATAGAGAACTGTTCAGAATATTTCTCTGATAGTAGCGCAAAGATGATTAAACTCTATTGGCGGTGCGGGTGCTTGAGAGGATTCGTTTTAGCGTGTAACGATGTGAAACAAAGGATTTATGGGTACAATATCTTGAAAAATGATAATAATTATAAGGAGATACAAAGTGTCTTTGCCCGATAAAGTTACCAACGTACTCTACTGGATAGCCATGGCAGGTCTACTTTTTTGGTTTGCCTATTCCAAAGGATGGATACTTGCCAATTTTGAATCCATAGATGCCAAACAGGCCCTTCATATAGTTGAAAATGACAGCAACACAAGCATACTTGACGTGAGAACGATTGAAGAATACAAAGAGGGACACCTGAGAGACGCGACCCTCATCCCAGTTCAAGACCTTGAAAATAACTTAGGGATGCTCCGCCAAGACAAACATAAAAAAATTATCGTCTACTGTGCAACAGGAAACAGAAGTGTCAGTGCTTCACGCATCTTGGAAGAAAATGGATTTACACCACTCAATGTCAAAGGCGGCATCATCGAACTGAAAAATGCCAGTGCAGTGCTTGTTCGATGAAGGGTTTAGACTTTAAACCCCATACTCTTTGAGCCGTCAAAACTGCTGCCGAGCTCTTTTTCTATCTCTTCTAGAAAGTCTTGCAGGCTAAAGACACTCTCATCTCTGACTGCCACTTTGTAAGCCGTATTTTTAATGATCAAATTGATCTGTCCGCCGGTGAGTTCATGCCCTGCGAGGTCTTCGATGGTAAAGCCCTCTTCGTAGTCTGCATTCTCAGGGAGCATAAACTGCCATAGCATGAGACGCTGTCTTTTGCCAGGCTTTTTAAACTCTATCTTGTGGTTAAAACGGCGGGAAAAGGCTTTATCAATATTACCCAGTAAGTTGGTTGTTGCAATCAGGATACCTTCAAATTTTTCGATTTGTTCCAAAAAGATATTTTGCATCTGGTTGTGCATTTTATCTGCAGAACTTCCCGTACCTTCACTTCTGGAACTTAAAAACTGATCGGCTTCATTAAGCAATAAGATAGGCTCTACTTTTGCTTTGATGCTCAACTCTTTAAAGTCATCAAAGATCTTGCGTACATTTTTTTCGCTCTCGCCTACATACATCGAAAGAATTTTTGAACAGTCAAAAGACAAAATAGGCTTTCTAAGTGTTTTTGCCAAAGACATCGCCGTCATTGTTTTTCCCGTACCGGCTGCCCCGTAAAAAATAATCCGTGCATCAATGCCTTTTTTGTCTTTAATGCCCCACTCTTTGAGCTTTCTGAACACTTCTTTATCGACCTGCTTGATGACATTATCGAGTGTTTCTCGGGTTTTAGGGTGCAGCACCACATCATCAAGCGTTGTTGTGGGTTTAAGGTACTCAAAAATTTCCTGATCTTTCACGAGTGCATCGAGTTTGAGTTTGGTTACTTTTTTGGTTTTAGTCGAGTGGATGATGCGTTGCATCACCTCTTCTTGCAGGTAAAATGAACGGCTGACCCCACCAAACATATTGAGTATCTCTTCGTAGTCTATAATCTCTTCGCTGATGAGCCTTGCACCGTCTTCAAGCAAGGAGCGGTTTTTGATCTTGTCGTATTCATCAAAAGAGATAAGCTCTATGAGGGTGTTCATCTCCCTAAAATGCCCCTCCCCACCCGAATACTCCTCTTTGAGCAAGGCAAGAAAGATGCGCTTTTCTTTTTCATCCAGCTCTTTTTCTTTAAAAAACTCTTCAACCACGATGGGGGCTTCTGTCATCTTGACACGCTCTTCTATGCGTGTAGTGAGCAGTGAGAGTTTGTTTTTCAGCCGTCCGATGCTCAAAGAGTTGTCTGCAAAACCCTGTTTAAATGTGGCGATATTGTGTAAAAGAGCGACCATATCAAACTGATCCTGAAGATACTCCAGATGATCAGTATAGGGTTTGATCTCTGGGAGCAAAATCTCTAAAGAGCCTTCTTCAAGCAACCTCAACAAAGAGATACTCGGTGTCACTGACGTGCTCAGAAGCTCCAACTTAGAAGACTCATGGGCTTTCATCTGTCCAAAGCTGACCTGAATCATCCATCCCAGATCCAAAAGATTTTTCACCAGATCCAATTTTTCGAGATAGACATAGCCGATTGCTGAAAAATGCTCCTGAAGCATCTCCAAAACAGACACTTCTTCCAATCCCGATACATAGCGCTTGCACAAATACTGCACCAGTAACGCTTCTTCTTCGGTGCATTTTAAGTGTTCAAAAATCGATGCCTTGGTAACATCTTTTGTTTCGATAAAGTCAATCAAGTGTTTCAATCAGGATTCCTCATAGATGGAGTATGGGTTTTAGTATAACAAATATTTGCTATACTTTGAGGCATACGTACACCCTTTGTATAGTCAACACACAGAAGCGAATCCTATTGATGTCTTTTTTTAAAACTCTTTTTTCAAAACCGCTTTCACTCACACTGAGTGTTACTTCAGCCAACGGGTTTCATCTCAGACCGGTAGCGCAATTTTGCACACTTGCCAAATCGTTTCCTTGCTCTCTTACTGCCTCTTTGGATGACAAAACAGTGGATGCCAAAGCTGTTAATGCACTGCTTTCACTCTCGCTGGAGCAAGGAGACAGCTTCAGACTTAGTGCCAAAGGAAACAAGGCGGACAAGGCACTTGAGGCGCTAGAGGCATGCTTTACTGCACTCATGCAAAACGACAAAGAAATGCACAGTACAGAAAAAACCTCTCATCCCTATCTTGGTGAGACGATAGAAGCAGCGATCATTTTTAGAGGTGTTTCTCTTGCACCTGTACATCATCATACACTACAAGAGAGACAAAATAAAAGCGAGCTTACTTTTAAAGAGGCTGTAGATAAAAGTATGGAAGAGTTAGAGAGTCTATGCTTAAAACACAAAGACAGGGAAAATGGCGCTATCTATCTTGCGCAAAAAGAGCTGCTTTTCTCTTTAGGTAGCACTTCTGCAACCCTTAGCGAGTTTGAGCGAAAGATACAAATGGAGTCCCAAAAACTTATCGGTACTATACTCGACTCTAAGCGCAGCGACTATCAAGACATTTTACAGCGAACCAAATCACATTTAGGATTTAATACAGAGGTAATTTTCCCTGATGTTCCTTTTATTCTTGTGAGTGAACATTTATTACCGAGCGATGTAGACACACTCATACTTACAAAAGTTGCAGGCGTGATACTCCAAGAAACCGCCCTTAATTCCCATACCGCCATCTTGCTTCGTGCTGCTGGGATTTGTGCAGTGATTTGCGACGCAGTACTGACACAAAACGAGACGATTATACTTGATGCTAATGCGGGAGTCATCTTGCAAAATCCTAGCCAAGAAGATGTTGAAAAAGCGCTTCAGCGTCAAACCACAGAGCATGTACAACAACAACTCAGTGCAAACAATCGTTTCCAAAAAGCATACACAGCTGGAGGCAAGCCCATCCAAGTCCTTGCCAATGTTTCAGATCTGGCTTCCGCTCAGTCTGCCAAAGAACAGGGTGCAGAGGGTATTGGACTGTTGCGATCTGAGTTTTTATTTAAGAGTGAAAAACCCTCATTTTTGACCCAAAAAGAGGCGTATGAAGCCATATTTGCGCTTTTTGATGAGATTACTGTTCGCACCCTTGATGTTGGTGGAGATAAAGCCTTGCCCTACATAGCGCTTCCACATGAAGCCAATCCTTTTTTGGGTGTGCGGGGCATACGGCTTCTACTAACCCACCCAGCAATCCTCGAAGAACAACTCCATGCTCTCTTTGTAGCCGCAAAGAACAAGCCTATCAAAATCATGTTTCCGATGGTAAGCAGCGTTGAAGAGTTTGTGAACATGAAACGTTTTACACAGGAGATAGCCAAAAAATATGCTTTAGATATCTCGCACCTGCGATTTGGCATCATGATAGAAGTGCCTTCCGTACTTTTTCTACTCGAAGCATTCAATGAAGTGGTTGACTTTTACTCCATAGGGACCAATGATTTGACGCAGTATCTTTTTGCTATAGAAAGAACCCATCCACTGCTCAAAACCGATGAACTTTCGCCAGTTGTTTATGCAGCCATTGAGATGATTATGCAAAAAGCAAGTAAACCGGTGAGCATCTGCGGAGAGTTGGCAGCGAACAAATATGCCTTGCCCACGCTGCTTAAACTGGGTATCACGACACTAAGTGTCTCTCCCAGCAGCATCGCACAAACCAAAGAGGAGATACGACATGCTTAATCTGCTTCAACGCATCGGCAAGGCACTCATGACACCCATCGCGGTGCTACCTGTTGCAGCACTCTTGCTTAGGCTTGGCTTTGGAGACATCTTTGATGGTCAGATTGCAGAAGTGATGAAGTCTGCTGGCGAAGCGGTATTTTCAAACCTTGATCTACTCTTTGGTATCGGAATCGCCTATGGGCTTGCCAAAAACAACGACGGTGCTGCTGCTCTTGCAGGTGCTATCGGGGTACTTATCGCCAAAGCAGTTTACACGAGCATTGATTCTGATGTCAACATGGGTGTCTTTGTGGGCATCATCATGGGTGTATTGGCAGGCATACTCTATAACCGATTTCATGCCATCAAGCTGCCGGAATTTTTAGGTTTTTTTGGAGGCAAACGCTTTGTGCCGATCATCACTGCTCTTTGTGCCATCGCTGTTGGGGTGCTAGCAGGCTATTTTTGGCATATTGCCCAAAGCGGTATTGATATGTTTTCCCATGCCATTATCGGACTTAACGCTTTTGGTACATTTATCTATGGTGTGCTCAACCGATTACTGATACCTTTAGGACTGCACCATATACTCAACTCCGTTTTCTGGTTTCAGCTTGGTGAGTACAGCTACCTCAAAGACGGTGTACAAACCATTGCTAACGGGGATCTGCATCGTTTTTTTGCCGGAGACAAAAGTGCAGGTATCTATATGTCCGGTTTTTATGTAGTGATGATGTTCGGATTGCCCGGCATGGCATATGCGATGTATCTGAGTACAGCCAAAGCATCACGTAAAAAAGTGGGGGCTCTTTTGGCAGGCGTTGCACTCACCTCTTTTCTCACCGGCATCACAGAACCACTGGAGTTTCTTTTTTTGTTTGCAGCGCCACTGCTTTTTGTTTTGCATGCACTGCTGACAGGTCTTGCTTTAGCTATCGCACAACTTTTGGGCATCCATGCAGGATTTGGGTTTTCAGCAGGATTGATTGATTATCTGATTAACTATAAACTTTCAACGAATCCTCTACTTATTCTTCCTCTGGGTGTCGTTTTTGGCATAGTCTACTTTGTGAGTACCTATTATGCTATCAGACTTTTTAAGCTTAAACTGTTTGAACAAAGCATCCAAGAGAAGGTGAGCCCAGACAACACTGAAGCCCTTACATATATTAAGGCATTGGGAGGAGCGGAAAATATCAGACTGACTGAAGCATGCATCACCAGACTTCGCATGAGCGTCAATGACAGCAGTATACTGCTAGATGAAGATTTTATGGCACTGGGGGCAAAAGGAGTGATACGTCCAGATAAACACTCCATACAGATTGTCTTAGGCACCAAAGCAGAATCCGTCGCAGAATCCATCAAAGAGGCGCTAAAGTCTTAGTGCCTACTTTTTCTTTTTGGGCATCTTCAGCACGATTACAAATGCAATCAAAATAATGCCGTACACGATATAATAATACACATTGTCACTCTGCGGCATCACTGCACCTCCATAATAATATCCTGACTCTTGACAATCTTGAGTCGTTTGTCAATCTGTCTTACATCACTCTCATCAGAGATAACAACAGGCGTGACAGAGTCTTTGGCATGCTCTTTAATATACGACAAATCTGCACGAATGATAGGGTCTCCAGCCTTGACGCTGTCTCCCTCGTTTGCCAGTCGCTCAAAACCTTCTCCTTTAAGTGCTACCGTGTCCAATCCGATATGCACCATCACTTCAAGATCTTTGGCTGACTTAACACTATAGGCATGATTGGTGGAAAATATTTTTGTAATCACCCCGTCTATAGGCGCAGTGAAGATATCTGACATCGGGATAATCGCTACCCCATCGCCTGCTAGTTTTTGGGAAAACACCTCATCATTGATGCTTTCAATGGCTACCACCTGCCCATCTACGGGTGATTTTATCTCTCTTTTTTTACGTGTTAAAAACCCGAACATACCACTCCTTATACTTTACATAAACACCAAAATCGGCTATCTTGTGTATTTTATTTCACCCATCACGATAGTTGTTATGATACTAAAGTTTTCATCAAAAATGACTATATCTGCATCATAGCCAACTTTGAGCTCACCCTTGTTGATTCCCAGTTTTTGTGCAGGTGCTTTTGTGGATGCGTTGACAACCTCCAGTAAACCCATTGAGGTATGCTCTTTCATATTTGACAATGCCTCATTCATTTTTAACACAGAACCCGCAAGCGTTCCATCTTCTAGCACCGCTTTGCCCTCTCGCACCTCAACGTGTTGTCCACCCAAATCATAACTGCCACACTTCATACACCCTGCACGCATGGCATCGGTGATAAGCAAAAGTTTTTCTTTTTTCATCCGATAGACCAATTCAAGCATGGAAGGATGGGTATGTACCAAATCAGCGATGATGTCACAGCTCACGTCTGAATCAAAGACTGCTCCCACAATGCCAGGACTTCGATGATGATAGGAAGTCATGGCATTAAACAGGTGTGTAACATGACTCATACCCCACGTAAATCCCTCTTTGCACTGCTCATAGTTTGCATCTGAATGCCCCACACTCAAGACAACATGAGGGTAGCTTGACATCATTTGCTTGACAAACTCTTCTGCCCCTTTTACTTCAGGTGCGAGGGTGATCATTCTTATCTCTTGCATATACGGCGCTATCAGCCCCATAGTCGGTGCTTGAACATACTCTTTGTTTTGTGCGCCATGACGGGATACATTGATAAACGGTCCCTCAAGATGCACCCCAAGGATACTTGCTCCAGTAACACTTTTCGCATGATCTTGCACGTTTTGTAATGCATTGTCAATCGCTTCGTTTGACATCGTCATCGTAGTTGCCAAAAACGAGGTCACACCGGTTTGAAGTAGTGTTGCAGAAATTGTCTCCAGGGCTGCAGGGCTTGCATCCATGATATCCGCACCCCCGCTTCCATGCACATGCAAATCAATAAACCCGGCACTCACATAGGCACCGTTGGCATCTATCACTTCGCAGTTTTGTGGTGTAACTTCATCTGCAATTTTGACAATTTTATTGTCAAAAAAAAGGGTGCATCTTTCTAAAACAGTCTCTTCATGAAGTATCTTTGCATTGACAATCGCTTTCATCTTTTTTTGTGCCACTATTTCTCAATCAGCGCATACAGTGCCCTAATTTCATCTGCCCAAATGCTCTCATCGATGGTCTCGAGCACCAAGGGGATATCATCCATTCGCGAATCGTTCATGATAAACCTAAAGGCATCCCAGCCTATCTCACCTTGTCCCAAAGAAGCATGCCTGTCTACTCTGGAACCCAGTTTTGGCTTTGAGTCATTGATATGCATCCCCATAAGGTACTCAAACCCCACAATGCGCCCGAATGCATCCATCGTTACATCATAGGCTTCACGTGTTCTCAGGTCGTACCCTGCTGTAAAGGTATGGCAGGTATCAAGACAGACACCCACCCTGCTTTTATCTTCGATTTTGTCAATGATATGCGATAAATGTTCAAACTTATACCCAAGATTTGAGCCTTGTCCCGCTGTGTTTTCTATCACAAGTTTAACGCCTGAATCCTTTGTTGCTTCTATGGCTCTGTTCATGGAGTTTGCAATGACATCCAGACACTCCAACTCTGCCTGCATCAGTTTTTCATCATAAAAAGGATCTTTTTTCGCCAATTTTGTCAAGTGTGAACCGGGATGAAAGTTCAGCTTGTCAAGACCCAAAATACGACAGCGCCCCAACTCATCTATGAATGCCTCTCTAGATTTTTCTCGCTGCACTGTCTCAGGGTGTCCCAGATTGATAAGGTATGAATCATGGGGTAAAATGTGTTTTGGTGATATCCCTGATATTTCAAGGTTTTTATGGAAAGCATCGATTGTACTGTGCTCCAAAGGTTTTGCCACCCACTGTCTTTGATTTTTTGTAAACAAGGCAAAAGCTTTTGCCCCTATCTCTATGGCATTAAGTGGGGCATTGTCAACACCTCCGCTTGCACTCACATGTGCTCCGACAAACTTTGTCATCTTTTAACCCTTTTTCTCTTATTGTTTTTTGACTGTTATAGTGATGTTATTGATTGTATCACGGAAGTGTATCTGAGCATTTAAAACACGGTAGTCTATGGCATATTGATTTTCTTTTGCTAGCTTTTGTGTAAAGCCGTTACGGTTTTTTTCTACACCTACTCCGCCAAAAATCGCCCTTCCTCTAAAAATGTTTTCTAAGGTATCTTCAGGATAGAATGCACTTAAAACCTTCGCATTGAACGTTCCTCTGTCCATGCACTGCAACAGACTCAAACAGACGGACCGTTTTGAGATCTCCAAAGACATCAAAGCTTGACCACTGCCATAAATTTCTGTCTTAAGCCCATCATCATTCTCATAGACAAAACCCATATCTGCGTATTTGAATGTGGGAGTTTTAAAGACGATAAAGGCTGCATTTTGTGTGCGGTATTCTTTGCTGCTACAGGCTGAAAAAAGAAAAGTAATTGCCAGTGCGCGTATGATGTTTTGCAGAGCCATCTATTTTCCCTAATTTTTAAGCAATTATAACAAATATTAAGAGATATTTAAGTACCAAATCTATATAATTTCATCCACGAGTTACAGATGGCCCCATCGTCTAGCGGTTAGGATCCATGGTTTTCATCCATGTTACCGGAGTTCGAGTCTCCGTGGGGTCACCATTTTTAACTTGTACAGCACTATCCTAAGTGGCCCCATCGTCTAGCGGTTAGGATCCATGGTTTTCATCCATGTTACCGGAGTTCGAGTCTCCGTGGGGTCACCACTTCATTATTTACTTCCAAATACGCATACCAGTCATTTTGATAATCAATCAAATAGATGC
>JAABRH010000048.1 GCA_011391015.1 Sulfurovum sp. | reverse complement strand
AAAGCCTCTTAATATCCAAACATTAGTTTGGAGTTTCTAGGAAGCTCCGTCATTTATGGCGGGGTGGTTCACTTCATCCAGCTTAAAAAACCATCTGTTTTCATTATGCCCTATATCATGTTGACATCCTCCCCCACCTAAAGGAGGGGATTCCTGCTTCACCGATAAAAGTGAGTCAAAAGATGCTGGTGAGATTGGTGACGCACTATGGTTTGTTTTTTAAACTCCAGTAATCCAAGCCTTTATAAGCGGCTGTCAATACACCAAAAATGAGCATGGTACTTCCCATGCAGTAGGGTGCTTGTTCTGTAAAAGGTGCAGCAGAGGTGGCGATGGCAAAGATGACAGTGACCCAAAGCAAAAATGCAATGACTCCGAGCACTCTTTTTGTCCATGTGACGGTGAGCAGGAGGGTTTCTTTATTCATAGAAGTATTTTATCCTATTTGGATATAATTTTGCCAATACAAAACCTAGGGTCATTATGCAACGATTTGAACAGTTTTTGAGTGAAAACCTACCGCATATAGAGAGTTTTCATCCCATTTATGAAGAGGCTCTGGGCGCGATGCTTTTAGCCGGCGGCAAGCGTTTTCGCCCGATGCTGCTTCTTAGCATCGTCGATGCCTATGAGCCCTTGCTGTATGATTCTGCACTGCCTGTGGCATTGGCGTTGGAGATGTTTCACACCTATTCGCTGATACATGATGATCTGCCAGCGATGGATGATGCGCCCCTGCGCCGTGGTCATCAGACCTTGCATACACGCTATGATGAGGTAACGGCCATTTTGGCAGGTGATGCGCTCAACACCGATGCCTTTTATCTCATCGCCAAAGCACCCTTGCGCGCAGATGTGAAAATCAAACTCATTGAGTTGCTCTCTAGGGACGGGGGGAGTCATGGTATGGTGCTTGGGCAGGCTATAGACTGTTACTTTGAAAACAAACCATTGGCACTTGAACAGATCAAAACACTGCACACGAACAAAACGGCAAAACTCATCGCCGTTTCCTTGCAGATGGGGGCGGTGATTGTGGGGCTTGAAAAAAAAGTGCAAGATGCCCTGTATGATTTTGGCATCGATTTGGGACTGTTGTTTCAGATACAAGATGACATCATCGATGAGACGCAAAGTGAAGAAGAAGCAGGCAAAACAACAGGAAATGATGGTAATAAAAATAGCTTTGTGACCCTTTTGGGACTCGAACAGACTGTACAAGAAGCAGATGTTTTGGCAAAAGCGTTGCAAAGACGATTTGAAGACTTTGATGCAAAGTTGCAAACAGCTTTACAGCCCCTCATGCAGCAATACTTAAACAGACACCACTAAAGGAGAACACAATGGCAATGACAGAACAGAACAAAATGCGCAAAAAGATGGCAAATACCATCCGATTTTTGGCCGCAGACATGGTACAGAAAGCAAACTCGGGACATCCGGGTGCACCGATGGGACTAGCAGACATCGCCGTCGTGCTGAGCGAAAAACTCAGCCACAATCCCAAAAACCCCAAATGGCTCAACCGTGACCGTTTGGTCTTTTCAGGAGGACATGGTTCTGCACTCATCTACTCTTTGCTGCATCTTTGGGGGTACGATGTAAGTCTTGAAGATTTGAAGCAGTTTCGCCAACTTGACTCCAAAACACCAGGACACCCTGAGTACGGACACACTCCAGGGGTAGAAATGACCACCGGGCCCTTAGGTCAGGGGATAGCCAATGCAGTAGGTTTTGCGATGGCAGAGGCGTATACTGCCAATCAGGTAAACTCTGAGACCTGCGCGCTCATTGACCATAAAGTCTATTGTCTCTGCGGTGACGGCGACTTGCAAGAGGGTATCTCGTATGAAGCGTGTGCCTTGGCAGGACATTTGAAGCTCAAAGATTTGGTACTCATTTACGACTCCAACTGCATTACGATAGAGGGTGATACAAGCATCGCGTGGAGTGAAGATGTCGCTGCTCGTTTTAAGGCACAAAACTGGGATGTCAAAGAGGTAAACGGGCACTGTTATGATGAGATCGAAAGGGTGTTGGATGAAGTAAAAACGGCAACAAAACCGACCATCATCATCGCCAATACTATCATCGGTAAGGGTGCAGGTGAACTTGAAGGCACACACCACACACATGGTGCACCACTGGGTGCAGTGATTATTGCTGAGTCCAAAGAAAAAGAAGGGTTTGATCCTGAAGCGTTTTTCCAGATCCCTGAAGATGTGTTGCTTCGATTTAGATGCGCGTTGGAGCTGGGTGAGTTGGCTGAAAAAGAGTGGATACACAGACAAAAAGAAGCACCGCTTGTAGAGCAAAATGTGGCACTCGAAAGACTGCTTAACCCCGATTTCTCTGCCATAGAATACCCTGATTTCTCAAACGATACAGCCGTCGCAACCAGAGACTCAAACGGTAAAATCCTCAATGCCATAGCCAAAGCGGTGCCGTCATTTTTGGGCGGATCTGCTGATTTGGCACCGTCCAATAAAACAGAACTCAAAGAGATGGGCAACTTTCCTAAAGGCAAAAATATGCACTTTGGTATCAGAGAGCACTCTATGGCTGCCATGACCAATGCCATGGCGCTTTACGGTACGACCATTCCGTTTAATGCAACGTTTTTTGTCTTCTCTGACTATCTGAAGCCTGCTGCGCGTATTGCAGCATTGACAGGCATCCAGAATTTCTTTGTGTGGACACATGACAGCATAGGTGTAGGTGAAGACGGTCCAACACACGAGCCTATAGAGCACATTTCTCAGTTTAGAGCTTTGCCAAACTTTTATGTGTGGAGACCGGCCGATGCCACTGAAAATGTCGAAGCATGGAAAACAGCGCTGAACATCAAAGCCCCACATGGTTTTGTGCTCAGTCGTCAAAGCCTTAAAACACTCAAACCAAAAAGAGATTTCGGTGAAGTGAGCAAAGGGGCATACATCGTCAAAAAACGTGACAATGCAAACCTCACGCTCATGGCGTCAGGCTCTGAGCTTATGCCGTGTCTCAAAGCGGCATGTTACCTGGCAGTACTTGGCATCAAAGCCAATGTCGTTTCTGTACCCTGCCTTGATCTCTTTAACGAGCAAGATACAGAGTATAAAAACACCGTCATCGACCCTAACACCAAAGTGCTCGCAGTGGAAGCCGCTACAGCGACAGAGTATTACCGTTACGCCGACGATGTGCTGGGCATGGAAAGCTTCGGAGCTTCAGCCCCTGCTGAACAGCTTTTTGAGAAGTTCGGATTTACCCAAGAAGGCATCATGAAACGCGCGTGTAAATTGATGGATGTAGAGTATAGAGAGGTAGAGTTGGGGGAATGCAAGCTTTAATGTTCAAATCGTTATCTGATAAAATTGGGAAAACATTCATAATAGAATTATCGGATGAATGGTTAAAATATATGACGAAGACGAATTTGAAGTCTTTAATGACGTTCCTGTTATTGCAATAGGGACAAAAGATAATGGTGATGAGCATGTTGTCGCAATTGGTAAGAATGCAATACTCCATGCAGGGTACAATACTAAAATATATAAGCCATTTTCCAATTTTAGAATTTTGATTGATGATTATGAAGTTGCAGCAAAGATTATAAGGTACGCAATTGAACAAGGGTTGAATAGAAAATTATTTTTTTCTCCAAGGATGATCGTACAAATAACGCGGACATTTCAAAATGATATTACTCCTGTTGAGTATAAGGTCCTTGAGGAAGTTATGCTAAATGCTCGTGCAAGAGAAGTTATTATAAAAAGTTAAAGCCATTATATCCTCTTGTTACATCCCCCGAAAGTGTAACATCCTTACTTCACTACAAACCACAAACTAATCCTTAACGACTTGACATATTCTAAAACATGTGCTATTTTTTGTACAAAATAATGAACATAAAGGATTTTTGATGCAAGTAGTCAATTTTACAGAGGCGCGCAATAATTTGAAATCTATTTTTGATGCTGTGTATCACAACGCTGAAGAGGTCATCGTCAATAGAAAAAATGGTGAAAATGTAGTAATTATTTCATTGGATGCTTATAACGCTATGAATGAAACAGAGTATCTTTTGAGATCACCTAAAAATAGAGAAAGACTTTTAAAATCTATCGAAAGTGCAAAAGCGGGTCGAGTCGAAAAACATGAGGTTATAGAAGAATGAAACTTACCTTTACGCATGAGGCTTGGGAAGAGTATCTTTATTGGCAGGGGGTAGATAAGAAGGTACTGAAGAAGATTAATGCCCTCATCAAAGATATACAAAGAGACTCTTTTTCTGGTTTAGGAAAACCTGAACCACTTAAGCATGAACTTCAAGGCTATTGGTAAAGAAGAATTACCGATGAGCATAGATTGGTATATGAAATATTTGAAGAGAGTGTAATCATCGCCTCTTGTAGGTATCACTATTAGATACAAAAGAGGGTTTGAACCTTAACTCAACATCCCCCTGACTTCATCTTCGTCTATGAGATCTTTATCGTACTTTACTACCGCGATCTGTTCTGTTTCGTTGATGTAGCTTTCTACGATGGCAGGATGGTCGGTGAGTGAAGCGACGCGTTCTCTGTCAAAAAGGGCGAGTGGCAGATAGACATTGCCTCTGTTATTGGGGCTTGGCATGGTGGCAACCCAGATAAACCATACGATGGATAACAATGCTACCACAAGTGCCAAAGTCTCTTTGTTGTAATGCTGCATGAGCCAGCCTGCAAGCAAGCCTCCAAGGAAGATGCCTGTGTAGGCAAAGGTGTTTGCCACGCCAAGTGCAGCACCTTTTTGGTGTACTTTGGCAAATTTGGCGACAAAGCTCTGCAGCAGAGGCTCAAACATATTGAAGCCGATGAAAAAAAGCACAACCCCTATGACGAAAAGCCATGCGGAAGGGGCAAAACCCATCGCTAGAAATCCTAAGAAGATAACTGCTACCGAGATCATAAAGACTTCTTTGCCCTTGCCATACTTTTCGCCAAAGATCGCTGCAGGTGCCATGGCAAGAAAGCCAAAAATCATAGCTGGTACATAGACTTTCCAGAGTTCGGATTTTGCCCAGCCAAAACCGCCAGCATCAACGGCTTGTGTGAGCACCACAGGGATGATAAAAAATGCCATCGTCATAATGCTTGAATGAAATAAAAAGGTGATATACATACGCGTGAGGGCTTTGTCTTTGAATACTTCAAAAAACTTCGACTCTTCTTCTGAGTAAGAGTGTACGATGTGCGGTGGTTTGGGTACAGCGGTAAAGAGGATGCCTATGGAGACGACCGAGAGTATGGCGGTGAGCCAAAAGAGTTTATCAACTCCCCAATACCCCCCTACAAGCGGTGCGATCACCATGGCTGCAGCAAAACTAAGCGCAATGGTTCCCCCCATGATAGCCATGGCATGTGCGCGCTGCTCTTCTTTAACCAGATCGGCTATCATCGCGGAGACGACTGAGCCAATAGCGCCTGCCCCTTGTAAAAATCGCCCAAAGAGCAGCATATAGATATTGTCAGCAAGTGCTGAGATGACCGAGCCTGCAATAAAAATAAGCGTGCCGAACAAAAGTACCTGTTTACGGTCAAACTTGTCAGACATGACACCAAAAGGGACTTGAAAAAGCGCTTGAGTAACTGCATAGCCTCCGACAACAACACCCGCTAAAAATGGTGTGCTCCCTGGTAAATCAAGTGCATAAATGGAGAGTACAGGAAGAACGATAAAAAGCCCGAAAAACCTCAATGCAACGATGAAGCTAAGGGGCATAATCTGTTTAATCATGGTGATACCTTTAATACGATAAAATTAAGAATACAGTGTGGATAGCAAGATAGTGTAAAAAAGGTTAAGAGTTGATGAAAATAGTTTTGGCAACGGGAAATAAAGGCAAGCTTCGTGAATTTCGGCAGATGTGCAAAGAGGCAGTGATCCCCTTTTCTGATCTTTTGGAACCTTTTGAGATCATAGAAGACGGTGATACTTTTGCCCAAAATGCGCTGATTAAAGCACGAACGATTTATGGGAGGTTGGGTGAAGGGTATGTGGTGATAGCAGATGATTCGGGTATTTCTCTACCGTTATTAAACGGTGCACCCGGTATCTACTCTGCACGGTATGCGGGTGAGCAAGCAAGCGACAAAGAAAACCTACACAAACTCATAGAAGCCATTAAAGAAAAAGGTGTTCAGTCTGCTTCTGCGTACTACACTGCTGCAATTGCCATAGTAAGCAGGTATGGTGAGTATGTGGTGCACGGTTGGATGCATGGTGATGTGGTGGTTGAAATCAGAGGAGAAAAAGGGTTTGGGTATGATCCTATCTTTATCCCTAAGGGCTATACGCAAACACTCGGTGAGCTGGATGATGAAGTAAAATCAACGATTTCACATCGTGCGCAGGCGTTGGTGTTGGCTAAACCAATCATCAAAATGCTGCAAGCAAAATAACACAAAAGAGAGTCAAATGAAAACACAAGTCTTTATGGAAGATCTTCAACATATCTATGATGAACTGCAAAGTAGACAGGCAGAACTCAACAGCTATTTTGAGCTATTAGATAAAAACAAAGGACATCAAAAAGCAGAAAAACTTATCACCTTTTTTTTAACAATGTTGAATATCCCGCGAGATGATGAAAGTTATATGGCAGCATTGACCCGTCTGGTCTCTCTGCGTGAAGATGCCTTAGTGGAAGTCATGAAAAAAAACGGATTTGATGAGCAGAAGATACAAAAGAAAAAAGAGGTGGCCTACGGCTTTGTCTATGATTTTCACATACAACGCCATGAAGCGCTTATCCAGTGGATAGAGCAAAAAAAGCTGCTCACGCCTTTTTACCGTTCTTTGATTTACGGGGTGCATTATGTAGGACAGTATATGACGCTGTGGCAGAGTGAGTGGACACGTCACATCCTGCACACGGTCAATCTGCAGCTTAGTGAAATGTTCAACGGGGATGATGCAAAGATATTTGAGATGCTTCAAAGTGAGTCTTTGCTGGACAAAGACACAAACGGATGTGTGGGAGACAGATGTTATTCTGTGTTGCAACAAGAGGGTGAGGCGTATAAGTCAGTTGCCTATGCAGAGGCATTTCCAAAGCATGTAAAAAATGTGACGGGTGCATTGGAACAACTTGTAAAACGTTTAGCACTTGAACAAGACGATGTTTTTAACCAGAAAGAGGAGTGGATAGCCTATTTTAACGCAATCAAGGAGGCATTTGAACACAGCGTACCTGATGAGCTTATAGGTAAATGGGCGGAAGTAGACAGAAGATGGATGGCAGTTCAAACACCACTGCAAGTGGGGCATCCTTTGGAGTATTATGAAGACCATTACAGGAAAGCCGTGGCGCTGGAGTGGGATCTACGTATTGTCAATCCCCAGCTACAGAAGAGCTCTTCTACAAAAGAGAACATTAAAAACTTTGCTTCATATATGGCAAAAGAGTTTGGTGCTGATGCAGAAAAAATCATGGCAAAAAACCTGAAACAGGTTGATGAGACACAGCTCTATATCGGTCAACCGATGCTCTATTACGCTGCAGAGTTTAATGGTCTGTTTTCTGCACAAGTCGTACCAAATGATGAGCAGATCTCAGCTGAACTTGGTAAAAAGATCTTTGCCTATGCGGATTTTGTGATGCAAGGTAAAAAAGCTAAGCCAATCATGAAGCTTTCAGTAGAGATGATGGGCGAAGCATTTGTAAAGGCACAAAGAGCATTGATAGAAACCAGTCCAGACCTATGGCATGAACTGTATGATATCTCGACAGTCGGGCATGAGTATGGGCATATTTTGTGGATAGATGCTGACACTGAAGCAAAGATGAACATCACGGGGCAGTTTAAAAACATCGAAGAGTTTAAGGCAACAACAGGCGGGCTCATGGCGTTTTTTAGTAACGAAAAAAAGGAACTAAAAGACCATATGGTTGATGATCTTGTCTCGCGTGCAGTGGGATTGATGGCATGGAGAGAAGTGGGTGAAGTATTGCCTTATTATTGTGAAGGTCTGATTCATTTGGATATCTTGTTTGGATCCGGAGTGATAACGTATGATAGGCAGATACGCATCCACTATAACAAGTATGATATGATGAAAAAAGCTTATGATGATGCATATGCTCAGTTGGCGAAACACTACTTAAAGAAAGTGGATGCTTCAGCGTATCTTAATAGGTATGCAGTCAAAGAAAACGGTGTCTATTTTCCGCTTAATACAGAGGTGAGAGTGTTTGTAGAAACATATTATGCGCTTTATAAAGAGATAGGTCAGCAGACTACAGTACTTTCCTGAGAGGTCATACAGCAGCATGGATACGCTCAGGATGATAGGATTTTCTAAGGTCTCTTCACCATTCTCTAACCTCATTTTAGATATAATTTATCCAATTATGCCGTCTTCATGATGGCGATCATGAGGAAAGAGATGCTACTATTTACACCAGGACCTACACCCGTACCGGAGTCAGTGCGTTTAGCGATGGCGACACCGACACTTCACCACAGAACAGCAGAATTTGAAGCAATTTTTAAAGAAGCAAGAGAGCGTTTGATGCGACTTCTGGGCATGGATGAGTGTGTGATGCTTGCCTCTTCGGGGACAGGTGCGATGCAGGCTTGTATGCTGAACCTTTGCGCAACCAAAGCTTTGACGATCAATTCCGGAAAATTCGGTGAGCGCTTTGGAAAAATAGCAGATGCGATGGGCAGAGACAAGGTTGAAATCAAGTATGAATGGAACACGCCTTGTTCGGTTGAAGATGTTGAAAAAGCGTTGCATGAGCATGCTGATATCGATGCGATATTTATTCAAGTGTGTGAAAGCGCGGGGGGATTAAGACACCCTGTGGAGGTGATTGCAAAAAGAGTCAAAGAGATCAATCCTGACATCATGGTGATAGCAGACGGTATCACGGCTGTGGGTGTAGAGAAGATAGATGTGAGTCATATCGATGCATTGGTGACAGGGAGCCAAAAAGCATTGATGCTGCCACCTGGGCTTGCCATGATAGGGCTCTCTGCTGCTGCGGTACAAAAAACAGGTGAGGGCAAAGATTATTATTTTAATCTTGCTACAGAGATCAAAAATCAGCAAAAAAATACCACAGCATGGACGGCAGCAACAACACTTATCATGGGACTCAATGCTATATTTGATGAAATAGAAAAAGAGGGATTTGATGCATTGTATGCAAACACGATGGCTAGAGCTTCAGCAACACAGGCTGCTCTTGAAGCGATTGGTTTTGCGATGTACCCTAAAACGCCTGCACTTTCTATGAGTACGGTGTATGATGAAGATGCAGAGCCACTGCGTAAACTCCTTAAAACTAAATATGCTGTCAATATGGCAGGCGGACAGGACCATCTTAAAGGCAAAATCTTCCGTATCAACCAGATGGGACTCATTCCTGTGTATGAGTCTGCGTGGGTCGTCAACGCTATAGAGCTGGCATTGGCTGATTTGGGGAGAAGAGCATTTGACGGTACTGCAAACCGTGTGTTTAACGAAACCTATTTCAAAAAAGTATAACCAGATGATATTTGAACACGAAATCCCCACTGGATCCAAACTCTATTTTGGAAAAAGCGCGAAGATAAAAAGAACGATTGAATCCATTGCAAGCCAAATACTTGCTGAGCGTGGGTTTGAAGAGATAGTGACCCCTCTTTTTTCGTATCATCAGCATGATGCTTTTGATGACAAAAAACCACTGCTTAGACTTAACGATGAGGAAAATCATGAAGTGACCTTGCGCGCTGATTCTACTGTGGATGTGGTTCGAATCGTGACAAAAAGATTGGGGCGAAGCACGGAGTCAAAAAAATGGTTTTACATCCAGCCAATCGTGACATTTCCAACCAAAGAGCAGTATCAGATTGGCGCAGAAGTGATTGGGGGAACGTTTGAAGCGATTGCAGAAACAACGACGATACTTTTGGAGCAAATTGGTATTCATCCTATCATGCAGCTAGCCAATATCCGCATTCCACATCTTCTCAATAAAAAATACGGTGTGTCACTTGAAGTACTCAAATCAATGAATGTTGAACAGATAGTCAACACCGATTTGCCTTGGATAGAGGCATTGTTAAGGCTCAACACCGTGGCTGATTTGGATGATCTAGGCGTATTTCCTTCTGACATCAAGGCAGAGTTGGTCAAAATGCAAGAGGCTGCCCAAAAAGTGCAGTATGACAATATGGTCATCTCTCCGCTTTTTTATGCAAACATGAGGTATTATGATTCTTTGACATTTAGAATGTTTGAAGACAATACACTGTTGGCAACAGGCGGTATTTACAATGTTGAAGGCATAGAAGCAGCAGGTTTTGCGCTCTATACAGATGAGTGTATTAGCAATAAAATGAATAAGGTAGGGTAGATGAGTAAAGCAGATTTGATCGTAGGTCTCCAGTGGGGAGATGAGGGCAAAGGAAAGATCGTTGACCATATGGCTCAGACACATGACTATGTCTGTCGTTTTGCGGGTGGACATAATGCGGGGCATACTATTGTGATTGGTGAGACGAAGTACGCGCTTCATCTTATTCCCTCCGGTGTACTCAATCCTAAGGCTAAAAATATTGTCGGAAACGGTGTAGTGCTTTCGCCCAAAGATTTTATTAAAGAGATGCAGCAGTTTGATAATTTGGAGGGCAGATTATTTCTTTCTGACAAAGCACATGTTCTTCTTCCCTACCACGCACAGATTGACCAGGCAAGAGAGCGCATGAAAGGTGATAAAGCCATCGGTACTACAGGAAAAGGCATCGGTCCTGCGTATGGTGACAAGATTGCACGTATCGGGCACAGACTCGGAGAGATTTTAAATCCCCAGAAACTGACATCTAAAATTGTGGACTATTTTGCGATGAATAAACCGGTTTTTGATGCGATGGGTGTAGAGATGCCGATAGAATCCGAACTTTTAGCCGAGTTAGAAGGGTACAAAGCAGTACTTGCACCTTTTATTACCGATACCACTCAGATGATGTGGGATATCATGGATGAGGACAAAAAGATACTGCTTGAAGGTGCACAGGGTACGATGCTTGATATCGATCACGGCACCTATCCTTATGTGACATCCTCAACAACGGTGAGTGCGGGTGCTTGTTCGGGGCTTGGGATTAACCCTAAAGACATTGGCAAGGTGACGGGTATTGCAAAGGCATATTGTACACGTGTGGGTAATGGGCCTTTCCCGAGTGAAGATTTGGGTGAAGAGGGTGCTAAACTACGTAAAAATGGACACGAATTCGGTACGACCACAGGACGTCCAAGAAGATGCGGTTGGTTTGATGCGGTGGCGATGCGTCATGCTGTACGGGTGAATGGTGTAGATCAGGTTGCACTGATGAAACTGGATGTTTTAGACGGTTTTGATGAGGTGAAAGTATGTGTGGCTTATGAAGTTGACGGAAAAGAGATCAACTATGTGCCGTATGACCTTGAAGATGCTACCCCTGTGTATCAAAGTTTTCCAGGTTGGGACAAAACCGAAGGTGTAAGAGATTTTGAGATCTTGCCAGTGACAGCAAAAACCTACATCTTGGCTCTTGAAGCGATGATAGGAACAAAAATAGGCATCATCTCTACCAGTCCAGAACGCGAAGATACCATTATACGATAACCTGATGTTCTCTTCAGTAGAGAGCACGCGCGACTAGTCGCTTTTGCAAGAAAAAATAAGGAGTGAATAGCATGAGATTAAAACCACAACAAACAGGATATGTAGCAAGTAAAATCGGGATAGATCTCGCCAATGCACCGTTTATAGCAATGCCAAAAGGTAAAGAGGCTGTGGTTGCAGCCTGCAAAAAAATCATAGATGAAAATCTTGCCAAAGAGCATGCACTGGATGAGAAAGTAAAAAAGATTTTAGATGAAAACTATGATGAGATAGAGTTTCAGCATGCAGATGAAAGACAGCTTTTTTTTATGATTAAAAAGAAAATGGCACCTGAATATGGGGTCATTATGAATTATGATGACAGATACAATGACCTGGCGCACCTCATTTTGGATGAGTTGTATGAAAACTATCTTGCAGAATACACCATCAATGAAAATCAGGTTAAAAATGTTATTTTCAAAGCATTCAAAGCCTTTGCAGATGCGTATGACGAGATAGACAATATCGTTTATACCAAAATAAAAGGTATGGAAAAAGAAGTCGTACCGGGTTCTAATGAATATGAACTGCTGTATGAAAAATTCTATCAAGAGGAACTCTCGCGAAGAGGAATGCTGTAATGACAAAGGTTTCACTGTATTTTGAAAATGGATTGATGCTTGAGGCAAAAAGTTTTGGCGCAGTTGGTACGGCTGTAGGCGAAATTGTTTTTAATACTTCTTTGACAGGATATCAGGAGATAGCAACCGACCCATCATATGCGGGACAGTTTGTCACATTTACGATGCCAGAGATTGGTAATGTCGGTTGTAATGCGCAAGATATGGAAAGCAAAGACGTGCATTGTAAGGGCATTATCGTGCGTTCCTATCAGGACAGACCTTCAAATTTCAGGTCAGAAGAGTCACTTTCTGCGCTACTCAAAAGAAATAATGTACTTGGCATCACTGAGATAGATACCCGTTTTATCACGAAGATACTCAGAGAAGAGGGTGCGATGATGATGGTAGCATCTACAGAATTGCACGAGAAAGATGCTCTGAAAAAAGTATTGGAGTCTTCACCGCGTATCGAAGAGATCAATTACATTGAACAGGTCAGCACAAAAGAGGCTTATGTGCATACGCAAGCACGCTACAATACAAATACGTTTAACTACGATGTCCCTCAAACCTTTAAAA